>NZ_JBEXJF010000012.1:0-134209 GCF_040608935.1 Nocardioides sp. NPDC004968 | reverse complement strand
CCAACACAGTCCCATCGAGCGCGACATGGACTGTGTTGGTCTCGACACGCTCGGCCGCGGGCGGCCTCGCGGCTCGACCAGCGGGGGCGATCAATATGATGGTCGGGTGGATGTCTCTCCTTACGATGCCTTGCTGTTCGTCTCTTTTGGGGGGCCGGAGAAGACCGAGGACGTGGTGCCGTTCCTGGAGAACGTGACTCGGGGGCGGGGGATCCCGCGGGAGCGGCTGGTCGAGGTGGGGCAGCACTACTTCGATCGGGGCGGGAAGTCGCCGATCAACGACCAGAACCGGGCTTTCCTGGCGGCGCTGCGCAGCGACCTGGCGGAGAACGGGATCGACCTGCCGGTCTACTGGGGCAACCGCAACTGGGACCCCTACCTGAGCGACACGGTCGCGCAGATGCGGGCAGACGGGATCAAGCGGGCGGCGGTCTTCGCGACCAGCGCCTACTCGTCCTACTCCTCGTGCCGGCAGTACCGCGAGAACCTCTTCGAGGCGTGCGACAACGCCGGTGGAGTCGACCAGACGCCGGTGCTCGACAAGCTGCGGCGCTACTACAACCACCCGGGCTTCGTGGCACCCGTCGTCGACGGGGTGCTCGCCTCCCTCGAGGACCTGCCCGAGGACGAGCGCGATGGCGCGCGGATCCTCTTCGTGACCCACTCGATCCCGACCTCGATGAACGACAACGCCGGACCCGACGGCAATGCGTACGTCGCCCAGCACCTCGACGTCGCCAAGGTGATCGCCGAGCAGGTCGCGCAGCGGCGCGGGGTCACCCACGAGTGGGACCTCGTCTACTGCAGCCGCTCCGGCGCCCCGCACATCCCGTGGCTCGAGCCCGACGTGAACGACCACCTCGAGGACCTGGCGAGCAAGAATGTCGCCGCCGTCGTGATGTGTCCGGTGGGCTTCGTCTCCGACCACATGGAGGTCGTCTACGACCTCGACACCGAGGCCATGGCCACCGCCGAGAAGCTCGGGATCCACGCCCGCCGCAGCCCGACCGCGGGGGAGGACCCGCGCTTCGTGGCTGCCGTACGCGAGCTGCTCCTCGAGCGTGCCGCTGCGGAGCGTGGGGAGGCCCCTGAGCGGCCTATCGTGGGCGACCTGGGCCCCGGGCCCGACCG
Organism: Nocardioides sp. NPDC004968; assembly: GCF_040608935.1. NCBI lineage: Bacteria > Bacillati > Actinomycetota > Actinomycetes > Propionibacteriales > Nocardioidaceae > Nocardioides > Nocardioides sp. NPDC004968. The sequence goes on along the minus strand of NZ_JBEXJF010000012.1, from coordinate 133,078 downwards.
CTGTCCCGCGGGCTGCTGTTTCAACCAGCGCTCGCAGCTGCCGACCCTGTCCGGAGAGGACTCGCCCCAGTACTCCGAGTAAACAGGTGATCAGCCGCGGCATAGGGTCGGCCCCATGACAGAGCATCCAGCGCCGGCTCAGCCCGCCCCCAAGTCCGGAGACCTGCTCGCGCTCGCGGTGGCGACCGCCCGCGCGGCCGCCGATCTCGTTCGCGAGCGGGCCGCCGGCGTGGTCGAGGTGGCGGCCACGAAGTCGACCGCGACCGATGTGGTCACCGAGGCCGACCGGGACACCGAGGCGCTGATCCGGCGGCTGATCTCCCAGGAGCGTCCGGAGGACGCCTTCTTCGGTGAGGAGGGCGAGGAGACGAAGGGCACCAGCGGCGTACGCTGGATCGTCGACCCGATCGACGGCACCGTCAACTTCCTCTACGGCCTTCCGAGCTACGCGGTCTCGATCGCGGCGGAGTATGCCGGCGAGGTCGTCGCCGGCGCGGTCGTGGACGTGCCCCGCGGCACCCTCTACGCCGCCTTCCGGCAGCCCGACGGATCGGTCGCCGCGGTCAAGGACGGCGAGCCCATCCGCGTACGGCAGCCCGCCGAGCTCGGGCAGCGGCTGATCGCCACCGGGTTCTCCTACGACGCCGAGCTCCGCCGGGTTCAGGCCGAGGCGCTGGTCCGGTTCCTGCCGGTCGTACGTGACGTTCGTCGCATCGGCTCGGCGGCTCTGGACATCTGCGGGGTGGCCGAGGGAACCCTCGACGGCTACCTCGAGGAGGGGCTGCACCTGTGGGATCACGCCGCGGCCGGCTTGGTCGCGGAGGCCGCCGGTGCTCGCTGGGAGGCGACGACCGGCATCGGCGGTCGCCGGTTCGTGATCGTCGCACCAGCCCACGGCTACGATGAACTACGGAAAGCGGCTGTTCAGGCCGGTTTTCTGCCAGTTGACTCGCTCCCGGGTGTCGTACCCGACTGAAAGCCGCTGGTTGATGTAGATCTATGACCGGCCGGGGGCCGGGAAGGTCCCGGAGCCCCGTCGGTACAGCCGCGTTCACCCACCCGAAACTCGACGCTCATCTATCCCCGTGATAGGGAATACCGCCAGATGACAGAACGTTTCGGCGACGCGGACCCGGTTGAGTGTGCGAAATCCGCATTGATGGTGCACAATCCACGGGCCGTGCCGCTGCCCTCGGGGGCGCGCGGGGGGACTGAAGATGAGTGAGAAGGGGAGTGGCGCATATGGCGACGGACTACGACGCACCGCGTAAAAATGAAGAGGACCAGTCCGAGGAGAGCATCGAAGAGCTCAAGGCTCGTCGTCACGACAAGAACTCGGGCAAGGTTGACGAGGACGAGGCCGAGGCGGCCGAGTCGTTCGAGCTCCCGGGAGCCGATCTCAGCCACGAGGAGCTCGCGGTCGAGGTCAAGCCGAAGCAGGAGGACGAGTTCACCTGTATGAGCTGCTTCCTGGTCCACCACCGCAGCCAGCTGGCTGACGAGAAGAAGATGATCTGCTTCGACTGTGCGTAAGCGCAGTCGAAAACGCCGAGTCGGCGGGTTTGTACAGCTTGCGCTAGCAAGCGCTGTGTACAAACGCGCTGACTCGGCGGAAAGCCCGACGCAAGCCGGGCAAATAAGCAAGGCCGCACGGAACCCCGTGCGGCCTTCTTGCTATCTCAGAATCTGCTGACTCAGGACTCGTCCTTCTCCAGCTGCTTCGGCAGCCGACCGACCGACTTCATGTAGTAGTTGGCCGCTCGGCGCTGTGCGAACATCCGCGCGAGCGCGACGGTGGCGCCGGTCGCAGCCGACCAGAGCACGGCCTCCACGAGGCGTACGTCGGGGTCGGCGGGGTTCGCCGGTGGCTTGCGTCCGGTGGACGCCTTCCAGCCGGTGGAGAGGACCTTGTTCGTGACCTTCGCGGCCCCGATTCCGCTGACGAGGGCCATGATCGCCCAGACCTTGTCAGCCTTGTCGGCTTTGTCAGCCTTGGTGGACTTGGACATACCTCGAGCCTAGGCCATGGCGGGGAGGTTGCCGCTCAGAGACTCGCTCGGAGCGCGTTGACCGTCTTCGCGAGCGCCACCGGGTGGCGGGTGAAGAGCAGCCAGTAGGGCGCCGGGTCGGCGGGGTCGTCGATGGTGACCCGCACCGCGCGCTTGAGGTAGGGACGAAGGAGCAGGTACGCCCTGGCGTCGGCGTCGCGCCCCGCAAGGTGATGTGCCTCGGTCTCGTCGAGAGCGACCGCCTCGCCGAGGAAGCGCGCCTCGATCCGGGCGGGCCCGGCGCGCAGGACGCCGTCGGCGATCGTGATCCGGGCGTTGCCGTAGACGATCATGGCCAGCGCGAACAGGCCGACGATCGCCGCGGTGATGCCCCAGGCGAGTGCGGCCGGAACCCACAGGATGACCGCGATCCACAGGGTCGCCAGGAACATGACGCCCTGGACCCACCACCGCAGCGGCACGGTCAGTCGCTCGTCGTACGCCGGGGTGCTCACGAATCGTGAGTTTTTCATGTCGGTCAAGGGAGTCACGAATCGGGTGAGCCGTAGAGCATCTAAGGTGCGGGTTGTGTCTGATCTCGAAGTAGCCCTGGTCCGTCTCGACGCCGAGCTGCCGCCCCCTGCGTACGCCCACCCGGGCGATGCCGGAGCCGACCTGCGGACGACCGTGGACGTGAGCCTGAAGCCGGGGGAGCGCGCCCTCGTGCCGACCGGGATCGCGATGGCGCTGCCGGAGGGGTACGTCGGCCTGGTGCACCCGCGCTCTGGCCTCGCCGCCAAGCACGGGCTGTCCATCGTCAACGCCCCCGGCACCGTCGACGCCGGCTACCGCGGCGAGGTGAAGGTGGCGCTGATCAACCTGGACCCTGTCGAGGCGATCGAGCTGCGTCGCGGCGACCGGATCGCCCAGCTGGTGATCCAGCGCGTCGAGCAGGCTCGTTTCGTCGAGGTCTCCGAGTTGCCCGACTCGGTTCGTGGCGATGGGGGATACGGTTCTACAGGGGGCTTCTCCAACCGCTGAGGGATCAGTGTTAGATAAGTCTCCTCAGAGACTCACCGCAAACCTGAAAGCAGATGGTCGTGAAGTTCCGCCGCAAGTCCACGCCCTCCCACCGGGGAGAGCCATCTGCACCGGTCACAGACGGGCCGATGGCCCCCGAGCGGCCGGTGCCGGCAGCTCCCGAGGTCGGGCCGTTCGACATCGACTCCGTGCCCGACGGGCTGATCACCGGCGACTGGGTGGACCTCGGCTCGATGATGCTCGCCCCCGCGCCGGGCAAGGAGCTGCGCCTGCAGGTGGACGAGAAGTCCGGGCAGATCGCGGCCGTGATGCTGACCGCTGAGGACGGCGCCATGGAGCTGCGCGCCTTCGCCGCGCCCCGCAACGGCGACCTGTGGACCGAGTCGCTGCCGATGCTGCGCGAGGACGTCCAGCAGCGCGGCGGTGCCACCGCCGACCTGGAGGGTCCCTGGGGCACCGAGCTGATCACCCAGATGAAGGTCAAGCTGCCCGACGGCCAGCCGGCCGTCCAGCAGACCCGCATCATCGGCGTCAACGGCCCGCGCTGGATGCTCCGCGCCACCATGATGGGTCGTCCCGCGATGGAGCCGACCGCCGGCAAGGAGTGGGAGAAGCTCCTCGAGCGGGTCGTCGTGCGCCGCGGTGAGGGGGCCAAGCCGAAGGGCGAGGCGCTCGAGGTGAAGCTGCCGCCCAACGCCCGCCGCGTCGAGAAGTGAGCCAGTAGTGTCCAAGGGTCGGCTGCGCGCGAAGCTCAGTGAGTGGGCGAACACCGGCTCGATCGACGCGAGCGAGATCCGGGCCGCCTACGTCGCCAAGGACTTCGCCTCCATCGCCGACGCGCCCGACCGTGAGCCGGTGCGGCTGCGGGGGACGTTGCGTACGATCACGCTACGACCACGCGGCGGCGTCCCGGCGCTGGAGGCCGACCTGTTCGACGGCTCCGGCACCCTGACGCTCATCTGGCTGGGACGCCGGCGCATCGCCGGGATCAGCCCGGGCCGGTCGCTGCAGGTGCAGGGCCGCATCGGCCGTACCGACGGCCAGCGCATCATGTTCAACCCCCGCTACGAGCTGATACCGGACCCCAACGAGTGAGCCAACCACACGTGAGCCCCACCTCTGAGACCCCTGCCGACGGCCAGGGCGACGAGCACGACCACAACCATCCGACGGTCGACACCGTCGAGGCGGTCGTACGCCGCCAGATGTCCGCCGGGCTGGGCGGTGTGCGCGGGATGCTCGAGGCCGGCGTGCCCGGCCTGGTCTTCACCATCGCCTGGCTGGTGTTCAAGGACCTCAAGGTCGCGCTGATCGCCTCGGCGGCGACCGCGGCGGTCTTCCTGCTGGTGCGGCTCGTGCAGCGCTCGAGCCTGCAGTACGTCGGCAACGCCATCTTCGGCATCCTCATCGGCTTCGCGGTGGTGCGGCTGGCCCAGTCCATGGGCGGCACGGCCGAGGAGCAGGCGCTGGCCTACTTCCTGCCCGGCATCCTGATCAGCCTCGGCTACACCGTCGTGGTCGGCGGCCTGTGCCTGATCGGCTGGCCGATCTTCGGCTTCTTCATCGGCATGGCCAGCGGCGATCCGCTCGAGTGGCACCAGGACAAGCAGATCGTAAAGCTGTGCTCGCGGCTGACCTGGCTCTTCCTGGCGCCCGGCGCGATCGGTGCGGCCATTCAGGGCCCGATCTGGTTCCTGGCCTGGAGCGGGACCATCGACCGGGACTGGGCGATCCTCGCCCTCGGCATCCTCCGCACCGGCCTCGGCTGGGCGCTCCGGATCGCCTGCTACGGCACCATGATCTGGCTCCTCGCCCGCAACCACACGCCGGTCCAGGGCCGCCCCCAGGACGCCTGAGCCGGATGGAGCTCCGGGTGGTGAGGCCGACACGCGGAAGCGTGTGGCTCTCCCTGCTCGCCACCATCGAGATCATGACCGGCGCGGCCCTGGCCCACCTGGCCGCGGGCGGCGCGCTGCCGAGCGCCGGCTGGCTGGCCGCGGCGGCCTTGGCCGTCTTCGGCGCCGGCGTCGTGGTGCTGCAGCGCCGGGTCGGACTCCTCACCGGTGCTGTCCTGGCCGGCCTGTCCCAGCTCGGGCTCCACGAGGTCTTCGCGGCGTTCTCCGCGGCCCCCGGTGTCGAGCACCATCACGCGGTCGGCACCTCGCTCGGCTCCGCCGACGGCGCCGCGATGCTCCTGGCCCACGCCAGCGCCGCCGTCCTCTCCGTCGTTGTCTGGGTGCTGCACCGCAGGGCCCTCGCCGTGACCGTACGCAGCCTGCCGACGCCGCGGATCGCGGTCGCCGGCCGCCTGCTCGCCGAGTCGACACAGCTCGTCCCGCGACCGGCCCTGTGGGCCCATGTCTCTCCGCGAAGAGGACCGCCGAGGCCGGCAGGCCTCTGAGATCCCTCTGCGAGCACCACCGGGCGAGTCCCGGTGGCTGTCTTGCGTACCCGAAAATTCGCGAGAGAGAAACCTCCAATGTCCGTTCCGACCCAATTCCAGGCCGCACCTCCAGGAAAGCCACAGATCGAGCCGTCGAGCTCCTCGCCCGGCTGGTGGCCGATGATCCGTCCGCTCGTGCTGCGGCTGCACTTCTACGCCGGGGTGCTGGTCGCCCCGTTCATCCTGGTCGCCTCGGTGACCGGGCTGCTCTACACGATCGCTCCGCAGGTCGAGCAGATCGCCTACCACGAGCTGACCCATGTCACCCCGGCCGGCGAGACGGTGCCGCTGGCCGAGCAGGTCGCCGCGGCCCGGGCGAGCCACCCCGACGGCGACATCCTCCGCATCGATGTTCCGCCTGCCGCAGACCGAAGCACCCGGGTGGTCTTTGCCGACGAGACCGTGCCCGACGACTACGCGATGTCGGTCTTCGTCAACCCCTACACCGCCGGCGTGGAGGGCCAGGTGCGCAGCTACGGCCAGTGGCTCGGCTTCCGCGCCTGGCTCGATGAGCTGCACCGAAACCTCCACCTGGGTGCCTTCGGGCGTTACTACAGCGAGCTCGCCGCGAGCTGGTTGTGGGTGGTGGCCCTCGGCGGGCTGATGCTGTGGATCGGCAAGGGACGCCGAGACCGGCGGGTGCGCCGGCTGGTTACGCCCGACCCGGCGGCCACCGGACGCTCCCGGGTGATGTCGTGGCACGCCGTCATCGGCGTGTGGGTCCTGCTGGGCGTACTGGCGCTGTCGGTCTCGGGGCTGACCTGGTCGCGCTTCGCCGGGGCGAACATCGGAGAGGTGCGTACGGCGCTGTCGTGGACCGAGCCCACACCGGCCACCTCCCTGCACACCGGCGGCGCCACGGACGAGCACGCGCACCACGGCTCCTCGGGCCCGGCGGCAGGCGTCGAGGACCCGGATGCGGTCTTCTCCGACGGGGCCGGTGTCGACGGAGTCCTCGCCACCGCGCGGGAGGCCGGGCTGGGTGATCCGCTCTACCTGGTTCCGCCGGCCGACGGCGCCAGCGCGTGGACGGCGGCCGAGAACAAGCGTGACTGGCCGACCAGGTACGACGCGATCAGCGTGGACCCCGCTACGGGCAAGATGCTGGACCGGGTCGACTTCGCCGACTGGCCGGTCATGGCGAAACTGACCGACTGGGTCATCGGCGCCCACATGGGCATCCTGTTCGGCGTCGTCAACCAGCTGGCGCTCGCGGCACTCGCGATCGGCCTGATCGTGATGACCCTGCTCGGCTACCGGATGTGGTGGTTGCGGCGTCCGCGCGGCGCGAGCCGGCTGCGGTTCGGCCGGCCGGTGCCTCGCGGTGCCTGGCGCCGGCTGCCGGTGCCTGTGCTGGTCGGCGGCATCGCGGTGACCGCGCTCGTCGGCTGGTTCGTCCCGATGCTGGGGATCAGCCTGGTCGCGTTCCTGCTGGTCGACGCCGCACTGGGGGCGGTGCGTCGGCGCAGCTGAGTCAGGAGGCGGCGCAGGTCGCGCAGAGGCCGAAGATCTCCACGGTGTGGTTGACGTCGGTGAAGCCGTTCTGCGCCGCCACCTTGTCTGCCCAGGTCTCCACGGCCGGACCCTCGATCTCCACGGCCTTGCCGCAGCTGCGGCAGACCAGGTGGTGGTGATGGGTCGTGGAGGCGTCGCCGCACAGCCGGTAGGTGGACTCGCCGTCGGGCTTGTGGATCACGTCGGCGAGTCCGTCGTCGACGAAGATCTGCAGGTGGCGGTAGACCGTGGAGAGGCCGATCTTCTCGCCGTTGGCTCGCAGCGTGGCGTAGACGTCCTGGGCGCTGCGGAAGGTGTCCTCGGCGGCGAGAGCCTCCTTCACCGCGGCGCCCTGGTTGGTTGCGCGCCGCTTGACCTGCTGGGTTGGTGCCATGGGCGCCATGTTAGTCGGTATCGGTATGGATCCCCTGCCCAGTGGCACCGTCAGCAGGGCGGTCGATGACACCGTGTGCGGCGCCTGTGTCATAATGGGAACGATTCCCAATAAGACGAAAGGCTGCCATGTCACGCACGTGTCAGGTCACCGGAGCCCGCCCCGGCTTCGGTAACAACCGCCCCTGGTCCAAGAAGGCGACCCGGCGACGCTGGGAGGTGAACCTGCAGAAGAAGACCTACTACGTCCCCAGCCTGGGCCGGAAGGTCACGCTGCGGCTCAGCACCAACGCGATCAAGCGGATCGACGTACGCGGCATCGACGCCGTCGTCGCCGAGATGCTCGCCCGAGGGGAGAAGATCTGATGGCCAAGAAGTCCAAGATCGCGGCCGAGGCCAAGCGCCGCGAGATCGTGGAGCGGTATGCAGCACGCCGGGCCGAGATCAAGGAGCGCATCCGCACCGCCGAGCCGGGCTCGGCCGAGCAGGCCGAGGCCGTCCGCGCCCTGTCCCGTCTGCCGCGCGACTCCTCACCCGTACGCCTGCGCAATCGCGACCAGGTCGACGGCCGGCCGCGGGGCTATCTGCGCAAGGCGGGCGTGTCCCGGATCCGGTTCCGCGAGCTCGCGCACAAGGGGCATCTGCCCGGGATCACCAAGTCCAGCTGGTGAGTTCCTAACGAGAATCGTTCCGAGTCGGCGAGGCGCAACCCGGCCGTCATCGGCCTGTGCTAAACACACGCCTCATGAGTACGAAGACCCCGGTGCGGGCAGCCGAGAAGTCTGGGTTCAGGCTGGGGCAGACAGAGGTCGTGGCGATCGTCCTGCTCGTCATCCTGCTCTCGCAGCGCTGGCTGCTGCCGCTTTTGGACCATGACCTGTTCAACACCTGGGGCACCATCTTCGTCGCCATCGTGGTGCAGTCGGCTCCGTTCCTGCTCGGTGGCGTGCTGCTCAGCGCCGTCATCTCGACCTTCCTCTCGGAGAAGGCGCTGAGCAAGATCGTGCCCAAGAGCCCGGCGCTCGGTGTCCCGGTCGCCGGCCTGGCCGGCATCGGGCTGCCGGGCTGCGAGTGCGCCGCGGTGCCGGTGACGAACTCGTTGATCCGCCGCGGGGTGGCACCCGCGGTCGCGCTGACGTTCCTGCTGGCCGCGCCCGCGGTCAACCCGGCGGTGCTCGTCTCGACCGCGGTCGCCTTCCCCGGCCAGCCGGTGATGGTGCTGGCGCGCTTCCTGGCGTCGCTGATCACGGCGGTGGCGGTCGGCTGGATCATGCTCGCCCGGGGCAAGCTGCTGCTCGAGCGGCTGACCAACCTGGGCCGCGACGAGCACGCCCACGGTCGGTCGTTCCTCGGCAACGTCAGCCACGACTTCCTGCACGCCTCCGGCTTCCTGGTGCTGGGCGCCATGCTGGCCGCGGCGGTCAACACCTTCGTACCCCGCTCGGTGGTCAACACCGTTGCCGGTCAGGCGGTGCTCGGGATCGTTACCCTGGCGCTGTTCGCGTTCATCGTGGCGCTCTGCTCGGAGTCCGACGCCTTCGTCGCGGCCTCGTTCACCGCCTTCTCCGACACCGCGAAGCTGGTCTTCCTCGTCGTCGGCCCGGCGATGGACATCAAGCTCGCCTCGATGGAGGCCGGCCAGTTCGGCACAGGCTTCGCGCTTCGCTTCGTACCCTTGGTGATCATCACGGCGGTCGCCTCCGCCGTCGGCATCGGATGGTGGCTGCTGTGACTCGTACTACCCAGGCCCTGGTGGTCGGCTTCCTCGGCGCGGTCCTGCTGCGGCTCTCGCTCGGCGACGGCTATCTGAGGTACGTCACCGGCTGGATGAAGTGGCCGCTGGTCGCCACCGGCGTGGTGCTGCTCGGGCTGACTGTGTGGATGCTGCTGCGTCCGGCGTCGGGCGAGCACGACGGCGAGGACGGCGACGACCACGACGCCCATGACCACAAGGTCCCGGCGATGACCTGGCTGGCGATCGTGCCCGGCGTGATCGTCTTCGTGGCCAGCCCGCCGTCCCTGGGCGCCTATCTCGCCGAGCGACGTGCCGACGACCCGGTCGCTGCGGCCCCCGACGCCGAGATCCTGCCGCTGCCCGCCTCCGACGGGCCGGTCGACGTCGAGGTCGCCGAGTTCATGTGGCGTGCCGGCGTCGAGGACGGCGCGACGATCAAGGACCGCGACGTACGCCTCACCGGCTTCGTCAGCACCGACGAGAACGGCAACTGGTACGTCACCCGCATCGCCATCGCCTGCTGCGCCGCCGACGCGAGCGCCTCGCGGGTACGGGTCGAGGACTACGACGAAGCCCCGGAGCGCGACTCATGGGTCGCGGTCACCGGTCGCTGGGTCGAGGGCACCGCGCCGGGCGGCAAGTCGGAGACGGCCATCGAGGCCGCCTCCGTCGAGCCGCGCGAGGCGCCCGCCAACACCTACCAGTGAGCATCGATGGGTGACCCAAGGCGCTCCGGCAACCCCGCTCGCCGGGCAGAGGCGCAGCGTGAGCCGACCTGGCGCGACCGCTTCCCGCCGCGGGCGATCGTCGTCGGCGTGATCATCGCGGTCGCGATCGGCGTCGTGGTGCTCACCCGCGACCTCGGCGGTGGAGACGCTCCGGCGGTCTCCGCCCCCTCGGCTGCGACCTCGTCGGCCGCTCCGGTCGCCGCGGGTCCGATCGCGTCCTTGGAGGAGTTCTGCGGCGCCGTACAGACCATGGCGAACGCCCACGCGACCCAGATGGCTACGCCGAACGACGAGAACGAGACCGCGCTCGGTCTGGCGGCGACGAGCCTGCAGTCGATGGGTGTTCCCGAAGGTACGCCGGCGGCAGCTGTCGAGGGCGTGCGGATGATGATCGAGGACGCCCTGCGCACCGGCCGCGGTGAAGACCCGCTGGAGCGCAGCGAGGCCCAGAACCTCGCCTACGAGCGCCTCGGCGAGTTCCTCACCGAGACCTGCGGAGCCGCCTGACGCTCCGCCTGGCGATCACCGGCGACGGAGCAGGACCACGGCGTCCTCGAGGGTGGATTCCTCGCCAGACGGGGTGGTCACGGGACGGTGCCGGTGCTCGACGACGACCGTCTCCCAGTGCTCCTCGGGCAGGCCGAGCTCGGCCAGCTCCTCCTTGGCGTCGAGGAAGCGGTGCTCGTGCGCGGCGGCGTCTGCCCACGGCGGTGCGGCCGCGTGGGAGGTGACCAGAAGGTGTCCGCCCAGGCTCACCAGATCGGCCGCGCGACGCAGGATGTCGGTGCGCGGCAGCTCGACGGGGGAGTGGAAGAAGCTGGCGGTGACCAGGTCGTAGCTCCCGTCGAGGTCGGCCGGCGAGGAGAGGTCGGAGACCACGAACCTCGCCTGGTCCTCGTTCAGCCCGGCAGCGCGCGCCGCCTCGCGTCCGCGAGTGGCGGCGTTCTCGGAGATGTCGATGCCGGTGGCTCGCCAGCCCTGCTGCGCCAGCCAGATCACGTCGGCGCCCTCCCCGGAGCCCAGGTCGAGGGCCGTCCCGGGCTCGAGGCCGGCGGCGATGTCACCGAGCACGGTGTTCACCTTGCCGGACCATATCCGGTCGCTGCCGGCGTACCTCTCCTGCCAGAAGTCCACCGCGGCGGGCCCGGCCGCGGCCCGGTCGAAGTCGTCGGTGACCAGGGTCATGTTCACGACGCTGCCGGCCATGGTGCCGGCGCTCATGCTGATCGGGACGTTGGCCATCGGGTTGGAGACGTTGCCGACCGCCCAGATCCGGTCGCTGCTGGTCTTGCCGGTCGCGTCGACGGCGAGGAAGCTGCCGACCGGGGAGTCCGCGCGGTCGAGGCCGAGGTGGGTCAGGAAGCCGTCGTGCGGGCGCAGGGTGCCGGCGGTGAAGATGGCGCCGACCTCGGTGGTCTTCCCGTCGGCGGTACGCACCGCGGTGACCTGGTCGCCCTCGCCGAGGATCTCGGTGACCGGCGAGGTCACGAGGGTGATCCCGCGCGACAGCAGTCGCTGCTCGTCGGCCTCGTCCAGCGGGCCTAGCCCCGCGGTGAAGACGACGACGTCGTCGCTCCACTGCCGGATCAGCTGCGCCTGGTGCATCCCGAGCGGTGAGGTGGTCAGGACGCCGATCCGCCGGTCGCGCACCTCCCAGCCGTGGCAGTAGGGGCAGTGCAGGACGGTGGCGCCCCAGCGCTCAGCGAGCCCGGGGATGTCGGGAAGCTCGTCGGTGACGCCGGTGGCGACGATCGCGATCCGGCCGGTGAGCCGCTCGCCGTCCTCCAGCAGGACGCTCACGCCGTCGTCGGTCTCGTCGAGGCGGGCGACGCGCCCGGGTCGGATCCCAACGTCGTACGTAGCCAGCTCCTCACGTCCCTTGCGCAGCAGGTCGGTGGGGTCGATGCCCTCGTGGCCGAGTACGCCGTGCATGTGTGCCGCGAAGCGGTTGCGGGGGAGGCCGGAGTCGATCACGAGGGTCCGGCGGCGGGAGCGGCCGAGCATGAGAGCCGCGGAGAGGCCGGCGGCACCGCCGCCGATGACGATTGCGTCGAAGTGTTCGGTGTGTTGGGTCATGCCTCCAGTTCAGTGGCACAATGACAGAACGGCAAGGCTTCTTGCAGAAATGGCAAATGGGAGATGGAGCACATGATCGACGAGCTCAAGCAGGTCGGCCCGCGGATCCGGGCGATCCGGCACAGCAAGGGATGGACCCTGGACCAGCTGGCCGCGATGGCGGAGATGTCTCCGAGCACGCTGTCCCGGCTCGAGTCGGGCAAGCGGCAGGCGAGCCTGGAGCTGCTGATCCCGCTGACCCGTCACCTCGGCGTGGGTCTCGACAGCCTGGTGACGCCGTCGGTCCCGGATCCGCGGGTGCGCCGGCCGGTGATCCGCCGTGACGGCATGGAGATCGCGCCACTGACTCCCGAGGGCTCGCCGGTCAACACGTTCAAGATCACCTACGAGCCGGTGATCGAGGTGCCGGAGCCGCGGGTGCACGACGGCTACGAGTGGCTCTACGTCATCTCCGGCAAGCTGCGGCTGCTGCTGGGCGACCGCGACCTGGTGCTGACCCGCGGTGAGGCGGCCGAGTTCGACACCCGGGTGCCGCACGCGATCTTCGCGACCGGGTCGCGCCCGGCGCAGGTGCTGAGCATCTTCAACAGCGACGGCGTACGCATGCACACCCACACCGCCGAGGGGTGAGTCTCGCCTCGATATGAGTGGGGCCGTGATCCTGTGTGTAGAATGAGAACCGTTATCATTAACTACAGCGGGAGATCCCCATGAAGCAAGGCATCCACCCCGTCTCCGGGCCGGTCGTCTTCCGCGACCGCTCGGCCGACAAGCTCTTCCTGATGCAGTCGACGATCCTCGAGCGTCTCGCCGACGACCACGAGCGGGTCACCTGGGAGAACGGTGAGACCTACCCGGTCGTCGACGTCGACGTCTCCAGCGCCAGCCACCCGTTCTGGACCGGACGCGGCCGCGTCGTCGACACCGAGGGACGGGTCGAGAGGTTCAAGCGCCGCTACGGGCGTGGCCGATGACCACGCCTTGGCCGCGGTCTCCCCGCAATCTGTCCCGCCCGAAGGTGCCGGTGATCCTGGTGAGCGGGGTCGCGGAGAGCGCGATGCTCTCGGCGACCATCTCGCTCCAGTTCGGCCTCCCCGACGCGGTCATGGTGCGCCACATCATCGACCCCGAACGCCAGCTCCTCACCCGCGTCGTCAGTGACCTGACCGGCGTGATCGAGCACGAGGAGATCAACCTCGCCCACGCCTGTGTGGCCTGCGCGATCCGCGAGGACATCGTGCCGACGCTCGAGCGCCTGGCGGCCCAGGGCCGTTGGGGGAGCATCGTGGCGTGCCTGCCGGTCGCCGCCGAGGCGATCCAGGTCTGCCGGGTGCTCGCCTGGGCTCCGCGGATGGCGCCGCACATCTCGATCGCCGCTGTCGTCGCGGCGCTCGAGGGTGCGACCGTCGCCGAGGACCTGCTCGGTCCCGACCTCCTCGACGAGCGTGGGCTGGCCACCTCCGAGGACGACCGTCGCGGCGTCGCCGAGGTCGCCAGCGCGATCGTCGAGTACGCCGACGTCGTCAGCATCACCGAGGCCCCCGAGCCCGAGGAGGAGTCGCTGGTCGCGACGCTCGCCCGGCCGGGTACGCCGGTGGTGACCGACCCCTCGATCCTGGACGCCGCCGGCCTGGTCGCCGGCGTGCACCGTCACCACGCGGTCGAGGCGTGGGTCGCGGAGGTACGCCGCAACGCGCTGCCGCCGTTGCCCGAGGGTGGCGCCTGGCGGCTCGACCTGCGCTCGGAGCGTCCGATCCACCCGGTCCGGTTCCAGGAGGAGCTGGAGCGTCTCGGAGGTGGCCCCCGCCGCTCGCGCGGCTGCTTCTGGGTGCCGACGCGACCCGACGACATCTGTGTCTGGGACGGGGCCGGTGGCCAGGCGAGCGTGGGCTCGACCCAGAAGTGGGGTCGCACCGAGCGGCTCACCCGGATCGTCGTGATCGGCATCGACGACGAGGCCGATGAGATCCCACGGGCCTTCGAGCGCGCCCTGCTCACCGACCAGGAGATCGCCCAGCGCGGCCAGATCTGGGAGGAGTCCTGGGACGGGCTCGAGGACTGGCTCGGCCCCATCGGCCGCGCCGCCTGAATTCGCATCCACCACCCCGAAGGAGGCCGCCATGGCCGTACCCAAGCGCAAGATGTCGCGCAGCAACACCCGCCACCGCCGGTCGAGCTGGAAGGCGACCTCGGTCGCGCTCGTGCCGGTGACCGTCGACGGCCAGAGCCACGACGTGCCTCGTCGCCTGGTCCGCGCGGTCCAGCGCGGCTACGTCGACCCCGCCAAGCTCCGCTGACAGACTCTGTTGAAGGGAAAACCAACTGATGCCCAAACGACCGCCGTCTCCCGTCCGCAAGCGGCGCAAGCCGCAGCTGGCGCCGGACGTGACCTACCTCGACTACAAGGACGTGCAGCTGCTGCGTACGTTCATCTCCGACCGCGGCAAGATCCGCTCGCGCCGCGTCACGGGACTCACCCCGCAGCAGCAGCGCGCGGTGACCAAGGCGATCAAGAACGCCCGTGAGGTCGCGCTGCTGCCCTACATGAGCACGAAGGGATAGCCCCATGAAGGTCGTCAACTCCATCCGGTCGCTGAAGAACCAGCCCGGCTCCCAGGTCGTACGCCGCCGCGGCCGGGTCTTCGTCATCAATAAGCGCAACCCGCGCCTCAAGGCACGTCAGGGCTGAGTCCGGCCCGCTCCGAACGACGGCCCCGCAGCTCTGTGAGCTGCGGGGCCGACGTCTGTCTGCTGGACCTCCGTCAACCAAGTTGCAGATGGTAATCATTCTCATTAGGGTTCGGGGTCACCTGACTGGAAGGCAGCAACATGCACATCCGCCCCCACCTGCGAGGTGTCGCGGTCCTCGCGGCCGTCGTCCTCGCGGTTACCGCGTGCGGCTCACGATCCGCCAGCCCGAGCGACACGCTGCGCATCGCCGGACCGTTCGAGCTGCACAGCCTCGAGTCGTCCGCGGACGGCTACTTCTTCACCCGGCTCCAGGTCACCGAGACGCTGGTGACCGCCGATGTCGACGGTGCTCTCGCGACCGGCCTGGCCACGTCGTGGGCGGCCGAGGACGACAACCGGACCTGGACCTTCGAGCTGGTCGAGGACGCCGAGTTCCACGACGGCGAGCCGATGACCGCCGAGAACGTCGTCGCCGTTCTCGAGAAGGTCGAAGCCGAGGCCGCCAGCCCGCTGGCCGACGTCGGCGTCGAGGCGATCCGGGCGGAGGGCGGCTCGGTGGTGATCGAGCTCGCCGACTCGTACGTCTCCCTGCCTGCGGTGCTCAGCCACTACAGCACCGCGATCCTGGCGCCCTCGGCCTACGACGAGGAGGGGAAGGTCGAGGACGTCATCGGCACCGGGCCCTACCGGATCGAGACGATCCAGATGCCCTCCCGCATCGAGACCGTACGTGTCGCCGACTGGCGTGGCGAGGAGCCCGACGTCGAGGAGGTCTCCTTCCAGGCCGTCGGCCGCGCCGAGAGCCGTGCGGTGATGGCCACCAGCGACCAGGCCGACGTGGTCTTCGGGCTCGAGCCGGCCGGTCGCGAGCGGGTTGAGAAGACCGACGGCGTGGACATGGCCTCGACCCTGCAGCCCCGCACGATCCACATGAAGATGAACGCCGGTGACCCGGCGCTGAAGGACGTACGCGTCCGGCAGGCGATCAGCCTGGCGCTGGACCGGGAGGCGATCGCCGAGGCGGTGCTGAGGGAGAAGGAGCTCGCCGCGACCCAGCTGATGCCGCCGACCCTGAAGGACTGGGACGCCGACCTCGAGCCGCTGACCTACGACACCGATGGTGCCAAGGCGCTGCTGGCCGATGCGGGCTGGAAGGCCGGCGCCGACGGCACTCTCACGAAGAACGGCGATCCGCTGCGGCTCGAGCTGCTGACCTACCCCGACCGGCCCGAGCTGCCGGCGCTGGCCACCGCCATCCAGGCCGAACTCGCGAAGGTCGGCGTGCAGGTGGACGTCGAGGTCTCCAACTCAAGCGAGATCCCGGCCAAGCACGCCGACGGCACTCTTCAGATGGCGCTCGTCGCCCAGTTCTTCGCGCTGGTCACCGACCCGCTGCCGACCGTCGCCGACACCTTCGGCGAGGGTGGGTCCGACTGGGGCGCCATGGGCTGGAGCGACCCCGCCGTCGCGGAGGCCGTGGCCGCGCTGACGACGGGAGCCGAAGGTGCCGAGGGCGCCGCGCACCGCGAGACGATCGTGCGGGCGGCGCAGGAGCAGCTGCCGCTGGTCCCGGTCGCGTGGTACCGGATGAACGCCGCGGTCAGCGACCGGGTCGACGGGTTCGTCCTGGACTCCCTCGAGACCACCTGGCGGATCACCGACGTCGAGCTGGCGTCGTGAGGACGCGGGTCGTCGGGGGCGTGCTCGTCCGGCGGGCGGCGCAGGCTCTCACTGTTGCGGTCGGCGTATCGGCGCTCTGCTTCGTGATCACCCAGCGGTTGCCGGGGGACATCGCCTACCGGATCGCGGCGGGGCGCTACGGCTACGACATGGTCGACGCGGCCGCGGCCGCCCAGGTGCGCGACGAGCTGGGACTGGACCAGCCGCTGTGGCAGCAGCTCGGCGCGTGGGTGGTCGACCTCCTCCGGCTCGACCTGGGCCGGTCTCTGGTCACCTCCCAGCCGGTGCTCGAGGAGGTCGGGTTCTACCTGGCGGGCACGCTGCAGCTCGCTGGGCTCGCGATCGTCATCGCGGTCGTCCTGGGTGCCGGGATCGGGGTCGTGGCCGCGCGCCGGCCGGGCGGGATCGCCGACCGGTTCGCATCGCTGTGGGTCGCCGGCGTACGGGCCGTGCCACCGTTCCTGCTCGGGCTGCTGCTGATGATCGTGCTCTCGGCGCAGCTGGGGCTCTTCCCGGCGGTCGGGCACGGGGGCGGGAGCATCGTGCTGCCCGCACTGACCCTGGGGCTCGGACTCTCCGGGCTCATCGCGCGGGTGACCAGGGACGCCGTCGTGGAGGTCCGCGGCTCGGCGTACGTCGAGTTCGCCCAGACCAAGGGGCTGGCCGAGAGGTGGGTGCTGGTCAGACACGTGGTGCGGAACGCCGCGGTCGTGCTGGTGCCGTACCTCGGAGTGCAGTTCGTCGTACTGATCGAAGGAGTCGTCGTCGTGGAGAGCCTCTTCGCCTGGGACGGGCTGGGCCACTCGCTGGTCCACGCCGTCTTCTGGCGCGACATCCCGGTGCTACAGGCGTCCGCGCTGGTGCTGGCGCTGCTGATCGTGCTGGTCAACACGCTGGTCGACCTGGCCGTCGCCTGGCTCGACCCGCGGCCGCGGGGACGGGCGGTGGCGGCATGAGCGAGCGTCAGCGAGCGACCATAGGCCTCAGGCCGCCGGGTCCGTATTCTTCGATCTTCTCTACGGAGGCGGCGGCATGAGCATGCTGATGCTGGAGCAGACGCTCGGGTCGCGGCCGCAGCGGTCGTGGAACCGGGTCGCCGCTGTCGGTGGGCTGGTCCTGATCGCCGCGTTCGCGCTGGTCGGGCCGCTGGTGCTGCCCGACCCCGCGAGCCAGGACCTGGCTCGCTACCTGCAGCCGCCGTCGCTGTCGGACCCGCTCGGGACCGACGACTACGGGCGTAGCGTCGCCTCCCGGGTAGCGCACGCCACCCGGGTCTCGCTGCTGCTCGCGCTGGTGTGCGTGGCGACCGCGCTGGTCCTCGGCTTCGTCGCCGGGGTCGCCTCGGCCTGGTTCGGTGGCTGGGTCGACGCGCTGCTGCGCTCGGTCTCTGAGGCCTTCGTGGCGGTGCCGGCGCTGCTCGTGGTGCTGCTGGTCTCGGCGCTCGCCGCACCCGGGAGCATGGTGGCGCTCTACGTGGGACTCGCGCTGGTGCAGTGGGTGGAGTTCTTCCGGGTGGTGCGGGCACGCAGCGCCCTGGTGCTCGGCTCACCCGCCGCGGAGGCGGCCGGGCTGCTGCAGCTCGGCTGGACCCACGTCGTCCGCCGCCATCTGTGGCCGGCACTGCGCCCGCTGCTCGTGACGCTGGCCTCGCTCGGCATGGTCACCTCGATCCTGGCGATGTCGACGCTCGGCTTCGTCAAGGTCGGTCTCCAGCCGCCACGCGCGGAGCTGGGCCTGATGATCACCGAGTCGTTCCCGTTCTACGACGCGGCGCCGTGGATGCCGCTGGCCCCGGTCGGCGTCCTGTTCCTGCTCACCGTCTGCCTGCTCGGGCTGCGATCCCCGGAGGACGGGCGATGAACCTGAAAGCCACCGGAGTGGTCGTACGCACCGGATCGCTCGTCCTCGCCGACGTACCCGAGGTGCGGATCGAGGCCGGGCGTGCGCTCTCGATCGTCGGCGAGAGCGGCTCGGGCAAGTCGGTCCTCGCCCACGCGCTCATGGGTACGCTGCCGCCCGAGCTGGCAGCCATCGGGTCGCTGACGATCGGGGATGAGTCCTTCGATCTCGCCGACCGGGACGGCCGGCGGAAGCTCTGGGGTCGCGAGGTCGCCCTGCTTCCGCAGGAGCCCGCGCTCGCGCTCGACCCGACGATGCGGGTCCGCGCCCAGGTCGCCGAGGGCGCACCGGGCTGGTCGCCACGCAGCGTCTCGGCGGCCCGGGCCGCTGATCACCGGCTGGGCCAGGTCGGGCTGGCTGACGCGGGCGGTGCCTACCCGCACACCCTCTCGGGCGGTATGGCCCAGCGGGTAGCGTACGCCGCGGCGACCATCGGCGGTGCCAGGCTGCTGATCCTCGACGAGCCGTCCAAGGGCCTCGACCGGGCGTCGGTCGACCAGCTCGCCGATCTGCTGCTCAGCCACCTCGACGAGGGTGGTCTGTTGCTCACCATCACCCACGACCTACGCCTGGCCCGCCGGCTCGGCGGAGAGGTGATGGTGATGCGCGAGGCGGCCGTGGTCGAGTCCGGGCCGGCCGAGGAGGTGCTGACCACGCCCACCGGCGACTACACCCGACGACTGCTGGCCGCCGAGCCCTCACGCTGGGACCACCCCTGGATGCGTTCACAGGCGCCTGGCGGGAGCGAGCTCCTGGTCGGCGCCTCGGGTCTCGCGAAGGCGTACGTCCACGGGCCGGTCTTCGAGGGTCTCGACCTCGAGATCAGGGCCGGTGAGCGGGTCGCGATCACCGGGCCCAGCGGCGCGGGCAAGACGACGCTCGGCAATGCGCTGCTCGGGCTGACCCGGCTCGACGCGGGGTCGGTGACGTACGGAGAAGGGGTGGGCCGGGGACGGCTGCAGAAGCTGTACCAGGACCCGGCGCTCTCCTTCCCGCAGCAGGTGAGCCTGGAGAAGGCGCTCGGCGACGTGATGCGGCGCCATGGTGTGGGGGAGGCGGAGGTGCGGGCGTCGCTGGAGCGGCTCGGCCTGCCCTACGAGATCCTGCGCCGCCGGCCGGGGCAGGTCTCCGGTGGTGAGCTGCAGCGGATCGCGGTCGTGCGGGCGATGCTGCCGCGTCCTGCGCTCGTCTTCGCCGACGAGGCCACCTCGCGGCTCGACCTGGTCACCCAGGAGCAGACCGTGGACGCGCTGATGAGCGAGATCGCCGAGAGCGGGGCCGCGCTGCTCCTGGTCACCCACGACACCGACCTGTCGGCTGCGGTCGCCGACCGGGAGATCGCACTCTGAGAACAGTCAGGAAATCAAGGAAGGGCCGGGTCATGACGACCCGGCCCTTCTTAGGTGTCCAGGGACTCAGCCCTTGGCGACCCGCTCCTTGAAAGCGGAGCCGGCCTTGAACGCCGGGCCCTTCGAGGCCGGGATGTTGATCTCGGCGCCGGTCTGCGGGTTGCGGCCGGTGCGAGCCGAGCGCTCGCGCGACTCGAACGTACCGAAGCCGGGCAGCGTGACCTTGTCGCCGTTGGCAACGGCCGCGCTGATCGCCTCGATGGCGGCACCCAGGGCGGCGGAAGCCTGCGTCTGGGTGATCTCGGCCTGCTTGGCGATTTCGCTCACCAGGTCGGTGCGGTTCATGCGATCTCCTTTAATCGTTGATCCGAGCCGCAAAGGTTGACGAGATGCGGCTCGTCGCCAGCGTAGGCCAGACCTGGGGATCTTCAACGTTCACGCGCGGCGTGTTCCGCGTGGTTACGGGCTCTGCGGGCCCTCGAGGAGCCGCCAGCCCTCTGCTTGCGTACGTTCGCGCCAGAAGTCGAGGTAGCGGCCGCGGTGGGCGAGGAGCTCCTCGTGGGACCCGCGCTCCACGATCCGGCCGCCGTCGAGGACGACGATCTGGTCGGCGGCGACGACCGTCTGGAGGCGATGGGCGATGACGATGACCGTACGGTCGGCGGAGAGCGCGGTGAGCGCCTCCTGGACCGCGGCCTCGTTCTCGGCGTCGAGGGCGGCGGTCGCCTCGTCGAGGAGGACGACAGGGGCGTCCTTCAGCAGCGCCCGGGCGATCGAGACCCGCTGCTTCTCGCCACCCGAGAGCGTGGAGCCGGCCTCGCCGATCCGGGTCTGCCAGCCGTGGGGGAGACGGTCGACGATGTCGTCGACGCGGGCCAGCCGGGCGGCCTCCAGCAGCTCGTCCTCGGTGGCGTCGGGCCGCGACATCATCACGTTGTCGCGAAGGGTGCCCTCGAAGAGGTAGACGTCCTGGAAGACGATCGAGACGCGCCGCATCAGCGCCTCGGTGCCGAGATCGCGTACGTCGACCCCACCGAGCATCACCGAGCCCGACGTGACGTCGTGGAACCGGGCGACCAGGCGCAGCAGGGTGCTCTTGCCTGAGCCCGAGGGCCCGACCACGGCGGTCAGCGAGCGCGGCGGCGCGGCGAGGGAGACCTCGTCGATGACCCGGGCGGTGCCGTCGTAGGAGAAGGCCACGTCGCGCAGCTCGATGCCGCTGTCGGCCGGCTCGCCCGGCGCGGACGGCTCGGGGAGCGGCTCGAGGGCGAGCACATCGAGGACACGTCGCAACGAGCCCTCGGCGATCCGCAGTGCGCTGGAGAGCTCGCCGTAGTCGATGAGCGACTCCACGAACCGCACCGTGAGGACGAGGAGCCCGATCGCCGTGGCCGGGGTGAGAGTGCCGCCGAGACTGAGGTGGACGGCCAGCGCGATCACCAGGGTGAGCAGCGCCTGGATGGAGAGCAGCTGGATCCCCAGGCCACCGAACCCGGTCACCAGCAGCCGTCGCGACGCTCGCTTCTGCTCCCGCAGCGCGTTCTCGACCAGCTCGTTGCCGTGGACGGTGCGGCCGAAGACACGCAGCGCCGGCTGGTTGAGCGCGAACTCGACCACGCGCGCCGAGCCCTCCGCCATCGCGGCGTCGTAGGCGCCTTCGCCGCGGCCGACGATCGTCGCGAGGAGCCGGGTGGTGGCGAGCACGGCGACGACTCCGACGAGGAGCGCGAGCGCCAGGCGCCACTCCAGGAACGCCATCGCGACGACGACGGTGACGGGGCTGACCACCGCGGCGATCAACGGCCTGAGCAGATGGCCCGGCACCGAGGCGATGTCGGTGGCGCCCTTGGAGGCCATCCGGGAGAGCTGCCCGGTGCGGTCCTGGTCGTACCAGCCCAGCGGCAGCCGCACGGTGTGGTCGCCGAGCCGGGCCAGGGTGATGTCGAGCAGGTCGCAGGCCAGGTCGTAGCCGTCCAGGTTGCCGACCGTCAGCGCCACGTGATGGGCCACGAAGAGGCCGGCGAGCACGCCCAGCCAGGTGGTCGCCGCGTCCCAGTCCTGGCGCAGCGCGGCGTCCAGGACCGGCACCACACAGGCGAACGCCAGACCCTGGAGTACGCCGGTGGTGACGAACATCGCCACGACCCGGGCGAGCTGGCGGCGATGAGCGGGATCGAGGAGGTCGGCGAGGAGACGGACGATGGTGATCATGCCGACTCCTCCTCGGCCCAGCCGTCCACCGGGTGGGCGCGCTGGTCGGCGGCCCAGAGCCGCGCGTAGCGCCCGCCCAGCGCGAGGAGCTCCACGTGGGTGCCGAGCTCGGCGACCCGGCCCTCGTCGAGGACCACGATCTGGTCGGCCGCGGTGACCGTCGAGAGCCGATGCGCGATCACGAGCAGCGTACGTCCGGCGACGAGGCGGGACAGCGCCCGCTGGACGAGCGCCTCCGACTCGGGATCGGCAGCCGCGGTGGCCTCGTCGAGGACGAGGATCGGGGTGTCGGAGAGCAGGGCGCGGGCGATCGCGACCCGCTGCCGCTCGCCGCCGGAGAGCTGGCCGTCCTCACCGACCACCGAGTCGTAGCCTCGCGGGAGCTCGTCGATGCGGCCCGCGATCTGCGCGGCCTCGGCCGCGCGGCGTACCTCCTCGTCCGGTGCCTCGGGATGAGCGAGCCGGATGTTGTCGCGGATCGAGGTACGCAGCAGCCCGGTGTCCTGGAAGACGAAGGAGACCTGCTCGTAGAGCTGTGCGCTCGTCATCTCGCGCAGGTCCACCCCGGCGATCGTGATCCGGCCGGCGGTGGGGTCGGCGAAGCGGGGCAGCAGCTTGGCCAGGGTCGACTTGCCCGAGCCGGAGTGGCCCACGAGCGCGGTCACCGTGCCCGGTTCGAGGACCAGGTCGATGTCGTGGAGCACCGGTGACGCGTCGGGAGAGTAGGAGAAGGAGACGTTGTGAAGCTCGACGCGAGCGGAGTCTGGGGCTGGGCCCGGGGCGGCCGGCTCCGGAAGCTCGGGCTCGGCCAGCAGACGCTGGATGCGCCGGGCCGCCTCGGTGGCCTCGCGCAGCTCGCGCGCGGCGTAGCCGGCGACGGTGACCGGCGCGGTCATGGCCAGGCCGAGGACGAGGAAGGGAACCAGGTCGGGCCCGGTGATCTGGCCGGCCCGAAGCATCCAGACCCCGGCCCCGAGCACGAGGACCAGAGTCAGCGCCGGCGTCAGCGCGAGCTCCATCAGCAGCATCCCCAGGGCGGAGTGTCGCATCCAGGCCCGGTTGAAACCGCCGAACCGGGTGGCGACCTCGGCCAGGCGCCGGTGAGCCTGCCCAGTCGCGCCGAAGGTCTTGATCTCGGCGATCCCGCCGGTGTTCTCGACCGTCGCCGCGGCGAGCTCGGCCAGCCCGGCGTCGTAGTCACGGTAGAGCGCCGCGGCACCCCGCATCGAGATCCGGAACCCGACCAGCCCGAGCACGAGCGGAACCAGGGTGACCAGGGCGAGCGGCGGAGAGACGACGAAGAGATAGCAGGCCACGACGGCCGGCAGCGTGATCGCCGCCGTCAGCTCCATGACCGAGTGCGCGACCAGGTGGTGCAGCGCGGCGACGTCGTCCTGCACGGCCTTCTTGACGGTGCCGGAGTTGCGTTCGGTGAACCACGCCAGCGGCACCCTGCCGAGCCGGGCGACCAGCAGCCGGCGCAGGTGGATGGAGAGGTCGAGGTCGGCGACGTGGGAGAGCCACGACGAGCCGAGCACCGTCGCCAGGCGTACCAGCAGCGCCGCCACGCTCGTCCAGACCACGACCCAGGCACGGCTCGCGTCGACCCCGGCCCCGGACGCCGCGGGCAGCAGGATCCGGGCGAGCTCGACGATCCCGACCAGCGGCACCAGGCCGGCGACGGTCGAGACGACCATCAGCAGGAGGCTGGCGACCAGCCTTCCCCGGACAGGACGAAGTGTCTGGAGGAGGGGGGAGCGAGCCAACTGTTGTCCTGCCGAGATCGAGGGGTGCTGCGTACGAGGTCCTCGGCGTCAGCCGCCGTGACCCGTGGGGGCGAGAAGACGCTCGAGCTCGTCCTCCTTCTCGGTGGGCACGACGAAGAGGAGCTCGTCGCCCTGCTCGAGAGGCTGCTCGGGGGTGGGTACGTAGACCTGGCCGTCACGCAGCAGCGTGACCAGCGCACAGTTCTCCGGGAACGGCACCAGACCGGTCGGCTTGCCGACGTAGGGGGAGTCGGCGGGCAGCGTGATCTCGACCAGGTTGGCCTGGCCCTGCCGGAAGGTGAACAGCCGCACCAGGTCGCCGACGGTGACGGCCTCCTCGACCAGCGCGGACATGATCCGCGGGGTGGAGACGTTGACGTCGACGCCCCAGGCCTCGGTGAAGAGCCACTCGTTGTTGGGGTGGTTGACCCGGCCGACGGTGCGCGGCACGCCGAACTCGGTCTTGGCCAGCAGCGAGCAGACCAGGTTGGCCTTGTCGTCACCGGTCGCGGCGATGACCACGTCGCAGTTGTCGAGCCTGGCCTCCTCGAGCGAGGAGAGCTCGCACGCGTCGGCGAGCAGCCACTCCGCGTCGGCGACCCGCTCGGGCTTGATCGAGCCCGGGTTCTTGTCGATGAGGAGCACCTCGTGGCCGTTGGTGATCAGCTCACTGGCGATGGACCTTCCCACGGCTCCGGCTCCCGCAATCGCTACTCGCATCAGTCTTCCTCGGGGCCGTTCTTGATCGTCTTGTACGCCTGCGCGGTGTTCTCCTCGCGCATGACGATGTGGAGCACGTCGCCCTCCTGGATCACGCTCTCGAGGACCGGGAGGACACCCTCGCCGAGCCGGTCGATCCAGGCGATGCGGCTGCCGGACTGGCGTTGGAACTTGATGGTCCGCTGGCCGACCCAGGACTCGGGCATGATGACCTGGTCGATGCGGATGTTGCCCGACATGTCGCGGAAGTCGGGTTCGGCGCCGGCCGGGAGGAGCCGGCGGAGCACCTGGTCGGCGGTCCACTTCACGGTCGCCACGGTGCTGATCCCGAGGCGCTGGTAGACCTCGGCGCGGCCGGGGTCGTAGATGCGGGCCACGACCTGCTGGATGCCGAACTCCTCGCGCGCCACCCGGGCGGAGATGATGTTGGAGTTGTCACCGCTGGAGACCGCCGCGAACGCCTCGGCCCGCTTGATGCCGGCCTTGAGCAGGACCTCGCGGTCGAAGCCCATCCCGGCGACCTTGTCGCCGTTGAACCCGGGTCCGAGCCGACGGAACGCCTCGGAGTTCTGGTCGATGACCGAGACCGTGTGGTTACGGTCCTCGAGGCTCCTGGCCAGGGTCGAGCCGACGCGGCCACAGCCCATGATCACTACGTGCACCGTGTCATGATTGCACTCGCCCGGGCCGCGCGTCGCCTACGCCCTCGAAGTTGGCGTGTTCGGATGGGCGTGGCGATCCGGAAGCGCGCCGAAGCCGCGATGTGCCGTAGCGTCTGCGGTTGTGGGTGTTGGTGATGTCTCCAAGCGGATCCTGATCGGTCGCAAGCTCCGTAGCTCTCAGCTGGGCGAGACGCTGCTGCCGAAGCGCATCGCGCTACCCGTTTTCGCCAGCGACGCCCTCTCCTCGGTGGCCTACGCGCCCGACGAGATCTTCATCATGCTGGCGGTGGCGGGAGCCTCGGCGTACGCCTGGTCCTGGAAGATCGGCCTGGTCGTCGCCCTGGTGATGCTGACCGTGGTCACCTCCTACCGGCAGACGGTGCACGCCTACCCGAGCGGCGGCGGCGACTACGAGGTCGCGACGGTCAACCTGGGGCGTAAGGCGGGCGTGACCGTGGCCAGCGCCCTGCTGGTCGACTACGTGCTGACGGTGGCGGTGTCGATCTCCAACGCCGCGCAGTACGCCGCCAGCGCGATCCCCAGCCTGATCGGTCACGAGGTCCTGGTCGCCTCGATCGCGATCGTGCTGCTCACCGCGACGAACCTGCGCGGCGTGCGCGAGTCCGGGACGTTCTTCGCGATCCCGACCTACCTGTTCATGTTCGCCATCCTCGGCATGGGCATCTACGGGATGGTCCTGCTGGTGACCGGCAACCTGCCGGAGGCCGAGAGTGCCGCCCTCCACATCCGCCCCGAGGAGGGCTGGGAGGGCACGCTCAACCAGGTGGCGCTGATCTTCCTGCTCGCCCGCGCGTTCTCGTCCGGCTGTGCGGCGCTGACCGGTGTAGAGGCGATCTCCAACGGCGTACCCGCCTTCCAGCGGCCGAAGAGCAAGAACGCCGCCACCACGCTGCTGCTGCTCGGCCTGATCGCGATCACGATGATGATGAGCATCATCGTGCTGGCAAACCAGATGAGCATCCGCTACGTCGACCCGCACGCGCTCGACAACCTTCGCACCGCCGCCGGCGACGCGGTCCCGGACGGCTACGAGCAGCACCCGGTGATCTCCCAGATCGCGGCCGGGGTGTTCAACGACTTCCCGCCGGGCTTCTACTTCGTCATCACCGTCACCGGCATCATCCTGGTGCTCGCCGCCAACACCGCGTTCAACGGCTTCCCGGTGCTCGGCTCGATCCTCGCCAAGGACGGCTACGCGCCCCGGTCGCTCGGGGCGCGTGGCGACCGGCTCGCCTACAGCAACGGCATCGTCTTCCTGGCGGTGCTGGCGATCGCGCTGATCATCGTCTTCGAGGCGCAGACCACCAAGCTGATCCAGCTCTACATCGTCGGAGTCTTCGTCTCGTTCAACCTCAGCCAGCTCGGCATGATCCGCCACTGGACCCGCCATCTCGCCACCGAGCGGGACCCGAGCGAGCGGCGCCGGATGCAGCGTTCGCGGGCGATCAACACCTTCGGTCTCGGGATGACCTCGGTCGTGCTGGTGATCGTGCTGATCACCAAGTTCCTCGCCGGCGCCTGGATCACGATCCTGGCGATGGGCTTCTTCTACGTCGTCATGCTGGGGATCAGGCGCCACTACGACAACGTCGCTCGCGAGCTGGCCGCGGACGAGCAGGACAAGGTCATGCCGACCCGGGTCCACGCGATCGTGCTGGTCTCCAAGCTCCACAAGCCGACGCTGCGAGCGCTGGCCTTCGCCCAGGCGACCCGGCCCAACGCGCTCGAGGCCGTGACGGTCTCGACCTCCGACTCCGACACCGCCGAGCTGCTGAAGCAGTGGGACGAGCGCAACCTGCCGATGCCGCTCAAGGTGCTCCACTCGCCCTATCGCGAGCTGATCCGCCCGGTCGTGGAGTACGCCTCGGCGATCCGTGACGCCAACCCGCGGGGCGTCGTGGCGGTCTACATCCCCGAGTACGTCGTCGGCCGCTGGTGGGAGCAGTTCCTCCACAACCAGACGGCGCTGCGGCTCAAGGGCCGGCTGCTGTTCACCCCGGGTGTCATGGTCATCTCCGTGCCCTACCAGCTCGCCTCCGGCAAGGAGCGCGCCGAGGAGCTGCGCGAGGAATACTGGCTCGCGCCTGGCCTGCGTCGCGGAAGCGGACGCCGATGAGCCGCCCGCAGCGTCCCGCGCCCCGTGGGCGGCGGCCCCGTCCCAAGGCCTCGAAGGGCGAGTCGTACGTCGGTCGTCGCTTCGAGGTCGAGGTCGGCCCGGTCGCCCACGGCGGCCACTTCGTCGCCCGGGTGCAGATCGAGACCGGCACGTCCAGGGAGGGTTCCCGCGTCGTCTTCGTACGCCACGCCCTGCCCGGTGAGCAGGTGGTCGTCGAGATCACCGAGGGAACCGCCGGCGACCGGTTCTGGCGCGGCGACGCGGTCTCGGTGATCTCGGCCGCACCGGAACGGGTCGTTCCGCCATGCCCGTACGCCGGTCCGGGCCTCTGCGGCGGCTGCGACTTCCAGCACGTCTCCGTGTCCGCCCAGCGCGAGCTGAAGGCGACGGTGCTGCGCGAGCAGCTGGTCCGCCTGGGTGGCCTGTCGGCCTCGGACCCGCTGGTGTCCGAACTGGCCGTCGAGGCAGTCCCTGGGGATGAGGACGGGCTGCGCTGGCGGACCCGTCAGCGCTACACGACCGCCCCGGGTGGCGGCCGAGGCATGCGGAAGTACCGCTCCCACGACGTCATCCCCGTCGACGACTGCCTGATCGCCACCACCGACGCCCGCGAGCCGGGTGCCGGGACGGTCGTGGAGCAGGTCGCCGTCGGGGGAGCGGAGCACTCCTTCGAGGTCTCCGCGGACGGCTTCTGGCAGGTCCACCCCGGCGCGCCCTCGACGCTGGTCTCCGCGGTGCTGTCCGCCCTCTCACCTGCCCCGGGCGACACCGTCCTGGACCTCTACGCCGGCGTCGGCCTCTTCTCCGCCTTCCTCGCCGACCGGGTCGGTCCCACCGGACGTGTCGTCGCCGTCGAGGGCGACCAGACCGCCTCCGCTCTCTCGGTGGGCAACGTCCCCACCGCCGAGGTCAGCGCCGGTGATGTCGCCACCGTGCTGGGACGCCTCGAGGAAGATCCCTTCGACCTCGTCGTCCTCGACCCGCCCCGTGAGGGTGCCCGACGGAAGGTCGTCGAGGCCGTCGTCGCGCGTTCGCCTCGGAAGGTCGCGTACGTCGCCTGCGACCCCGCCGCACTGGCTCGCGACGTCGCGATCTTCGCCGAGCACGGCTACCGGCTGCGCTCACTGCGCGCCTTCGACCTGTTCCCGATGACGCATCACGTCGAATGCGTCGCGCTGCTCGCTAGAGCCCGACTCTGACCTGAGGCGCAGCGATTCGCGATGAAGGCACCTCGCTCACACGATGGGGATGAGGTTCAGGAACGCAGGCTGGAGCAGTTCCAGCGGCGAATGTAGCCCCTGCGCCTCGCCCGCAGCGGGTGAAGCGACGGCGACCTGGGCCTGCGACGGTACAGAGAGACAGTTTCCTCAGCTGGGTGGTGCCCATGACCTGTCTGTCACTTCGCACCCGCCGAGGATCGAGCCGACCGAACGCATCGAGGAGGTGAGCAACCGTGACCGCGGGTGATTCCCAGGAGACGCAGACGGACTCAGCAGCGAAGACGAACTGGTTGCCGCTGGTGGCGTTGGCCATCGCCCAGTTCGTCATGGTGCTGGACCAGTCGGCGATGAACGTCTCGATCAGCGCGCTGGTGGCGGACTTCGACACGACGGTGACCACGATCCAGGCGGTGATCACGCTCTACTGCCTGGTGATGGCGATGTTCATGCTGACCGGCGGCAAGATCGGCGACATCATCGGTCGGCGCAAGACGTTCGTCATCGGTCTGGTCATCTACGCGTGCGGTTCGGCGATGACGGCGTTGGCGCCGTCGGTGGCCATCCTGACGCTGGGTTGGTCGGTGCTGGAAGGGCTCGGTGCGGCCCTGGTGCTTCCGGCGATGGTGGCACTGATCGCAGGCAACTTCGAGGGCGCCTCGCGGAAGGCGGCCTACGCCGTGATCGGCGGGGTCGCCGGTGCCGGGATCGCCGTGGGTCCGATCCTGGGCGGTTGGGCGACCACCGAGTACTCGTGGCGGATCATCTTCGCCGGTGAGGTGCTGTTGGTGGCCCTCATCCTGGTGATGACCCCGAAGGTGGCCGACGCGGTGAGGACCGGACCGGCACCGAGACTCGACATCGTCGGCACCGTGCTGTCTGCCACGGGCCTGGGCCTGGTCGTGCTCGGGGTGCTGCAGTCGAGCACCTGGGGGTGGGTCAAGCCGACAGACGACTCCCCGGTGACGCCGTTCGGATTCTCACTGACGGTTTTCGTGATCGGCCTCGGGGCGGTCCTGTTGTGGGGCTTCAAGGCGTGGCAGGCTCGCCGAGAGAGTAGTGGACGCGACCCGCTGGTGCACCTGGCGCTGCTGAAGATCGCCCCGCTGCGCTCCGGCCTCGTCGGCCTGTTCAGCCAGAACCTGATCCTGATGGGCGTCTTCTTCACGATTCCGTTGTATCTACAGCTGGTGATCGGGCTCGATGCCCTGGATACAGGCCTCAGGATGCTGCCCGTCTCCATCACCATGTTCCTCGCCTCGGCAGCCGGGTCACGGCTGTCCCGCCGCTTCGCCATCCGGTCGATCGTGCGGGCCGGTCTGGCGACCAGCATGGTCGCAGCCGTGCTGCTCTTGGCCACGATCGAGCCGGAGCTGGACGACTCGAGCTTCGCCTGGTCGATGGCGGTGCTCGGCGTGGGGATGGGTCTGATCGCATCGCAGCTCGGCAACGTCGTGCAGTCCTCGGTCGACGCCTCGGGTCGGGGAGAGGCCGGCGGGCTGCAGTTCACCGGCCAGCAGCTCGGCTCGTCACTGGGCGTGGCCCTGCTGGGGGCGATCGTGCTGTCGGGGCTCACCAGCGCCTTCGTATCCAACATCTCTTCCGATGAGCGGATCAGCAGCGCGGTCTCCGAGCAGGTCGGCGTGGCTGTCGGGTCCGGAATCGACTTCGTGTCCGCTGACCAGATCGGAGCAGCTGCCCAGGAGGCTGGGCTGGACGAGCCGACCACCGAGGCGCTCGTCGAGGACTACGAGTCCGCACAGCTACAAGCGCTCAAAGCCGGGCTGCTCGCCGCGGCATTCCTTGCCCTGCTCTCACTGGCGTTCACCAGGGACCTGCCGCATGAGACTGCGGCGGGAAGCGCCTGAGGCCGACTTCTGCGGTGGGGCACGGGTGTGTGCACACCATGTGGCGCGAATTCGTGGGTCAGTTGATCTCGCGACGCACCGTGCGGACGAGACCGACGGCCAGCGGTGCCGCCACCCACAGGACTATGGCGACGAGGATCTGCGCCGTGTGGCCGGACCATTGGCCGTTGAGCAGCCAGGTGAAGGCGGTCGAGTAGTCGAGCCAGTTGGCCACCACCTGCGATGCCGTGCCCAGAAGCGCGAACCCGATGGGCAGCACGAAGGAGGCGACGATCGCGGCCGCCGAGTTGTGCATCAGCGCACCGAGCGCCACGCCCGTCATGATGTTGAGCAGCACGTACGCCAGGAAGGCCACCATGAGGCCGATGTTGAGGTCGGCCTCGAGTGTCCGACCTGACGCTGCGGCAACGCCGAGACCCACAGCGGTGACCAGCGCGCCGAACACCGCCGCGCCGACACCCAGCATCAGGGAGACCACGATCTTGGCGATGACGACCCGCATGCGTCGCGGCTCCTGGGTGAACGTCGTGAGGTTGGTGCGCTGGCTCCACTCGCTCGTCAGGGTCAGGATCGCCACCACAGGCAGCAGGATGCTCAGGGCGACCGCCGCGAATCCGAGGTAGCTCGTGTAGGACTGCTCGATGCTCGACGGGGACACGATCGGCACCAGCATGAGGCCCACTGTCGACACCGCGACCGCGGCGAGCAACCACCGTGAGGCTCGGGTGTCGGACGCCTTGCCCCATTCGACACGAAGCAGGCGACTGAACGGGATGGCGGGGAACATCACGTCTTGCGACGTGGAGTCGGCGGTGCCGACAGGATGAGTCATCGTGGTGGTCATGCTGCTGCCTCCTGGGTTGGTGCCGCGTCCGCGGCGGTGAGTGAGAAGAAGAGCTGTTCGAGACCGCCCGCGTCGGAGTGGCGCAGCTCGGTGAGGAGCACCTGCTTCTCGAACGCGATGCGAGCCACCGTCTCTGTGGTCACGGCCCCGCCGACCATGTCGACGACGAACGTCTGGTCCGGGCCGGCGACGTAGTCCACACGGGCGGCGCGGAGGGCGGCGGCGAGTGCTTCCGTGTCGGGGGTGCGCACCAACAGGCTCGAGCTGGCCAGCAGCTCGTCCATCGGTCCGGACGCGACCACGGCGCCCTGGGAGATGACGACGAGATGGTCGGCGGTCGCCTGCACCTCGTGCAGCAGGTGACTGGAGAGCAGCACGGTGCCACCACGGTCGGCGAAGTCGCGCAGTAGCCGACGCATCCAGGCGATGCCTTCGGGGTCCAGCCCGTTCGCCGGCTCGTCCAGGATCAGCACGTGCGGGTCGCCGACGAGCGTCTGGGCGATCCCCAGGCGCTGCCGCATGCCGAGGGAGTAGCCGCCCACTCGTCGGTCGGCCGCGTCTGCCAGTCCGACGCGGTCCAGCAGCTCGTCGACCCGATCGGTCGACACACCAGCCATTCGCGCGGCGATGGTCAGGGTCGCGCGACCGGTACGCCCGGCGTGCATCGCCGAAGGGTCGAGCAAGGTCCCGACCACTCGCGTGGGATTGGGCAGCTCGACGAACGGGTGACCGGCGATCAAGGACGTCCCGTGGTCGGGTCGAGCAAGACCGACGAGCATCCTCATGGTGGTGGACTTTCCCGCGCCGTTGGGGCCCAGGAAGCCAGTGATGGTGCCGGGTTCGCAGTGAAGAGAGACATCACGTACGACCGGGGCATTGCGGTAGCTCTTCGTGAGAGCGGTTGTTGTGATCATGTCGGCAAGCGTGGCTGCTGGACGGGTCTTCGCACATCGGGCGGCGGGCTAGGACCGCACCACCAAAAGAGCTCGCGAGGCCGAGCGAATCGCGCCTTTCGTCGCGGGTCCGCGTCGACCTTCGTTGGTGTCACTGGCGCGAACGGGCCGCCTATACTGAGGTCATGTCAGGCCACGAATGATCTGGGCCAAGCAGCTGATGCCGTTGTCACCGGGGACACAGTCCGATCCATCGCTGCTGGACAGGGTTGGTCCCCGTACGGTGCGCGACTGGGTCGTCGACACCGTCGGGTTCCTCGTCGCGGTCACGTTCGGCGTACTCATCCTGATCCAAGGGGTGCACGACACCGTTCATCCGCTGACCGGCTCGCAGCTGATCATCGATGCCGTGGGCGGGGCCATCTGCTGCCTCGCGTTGTGGTGGCGGCGCCGGTGGCCGCTCGGTGTCGCGCTTCTCTGTGTCGTGCTCGGTGTGTTCTCGGCGGCTGCGACGATCGCGGGCCTGCTTGCGCTCTCCTCCCTGGCGGTGCACCGCAGCGTCCGGCAGGTGCTCTTGGTCGCGATCTTGTGGGTCCCGCAGGCCATCGGCTACGCGATCTACAGTGGACGGACCGACGCACCGACGGTGTTGCTCCTGGCCCTCGCGATGGTGCTCGCGGCCACTGCTTGGGGGATGTTCGTCCGTGCCCGACGTCAGCTCCTGCACACACTGCGCGAGCGTGCGCTGCGTGCGGAGGCCGACCAGTTCGTGCGCACCGAGAACGCACGTATGGCCGAACGGACCCGGATCGCCCGCGAGATGCACGACGTGCTCGCGCACCGGATCTCGCTGATCGCCCTGCACGCAGGCGGCCTGGAAGTCCGGCCCGATCTGCCGGCGGAGAAGGTGCGGGAGACTGCCGTGCTGCTGCGCTCGACGGCCCGCCAGGCTCTCGAGGAACTACGTGGCGTCGTCGGGGTTCTGCGCGCGGAGCCCGGGCACGAGGTCGCCACAGCCGCACCGCAGCCCACTCTGACGGACATCCCTCGCCTGGTCGAGGAGACTCGGCAGACCGGTGCGAAGATCGACTTCGAGATGCGGGTCGACCGAGTCGACACGGCGCCCAGCGCGCTGGGTCGAGATGCCTATCGCATCGTCCAGGAAGCCCTGACCAACATCGGCAAGCACGCCCGCGGCACGGCGGCGCGGGTGCGTGTCCGTGGTGCGGCAGGCAGCGGGCTGCACGTCAGCGTCAGCAACCCGCTGCCCGTTCATGCCCATGCCCGGTCGGCACTTCCGGGTTCCGGTGCCGGTCTCCTCGGTCTCCAGGAGCGGGTGACCCTCGCCGGTGGCACGCTCGTGCACGGGCCGGACGGATCAGGCGACTTCGTGGTTGACGCCGAGCTGCGGTGGTGAGGATGCGAGTTCTGCTGGTCGACGACGACGCCTTGGTACGCGCCGGTCTACGAACGATCCTGTCCTCGGCCGCGGACCTGGAGGTGGTCGGCGAGGCGTCCGACGGCGTCCGCGCGGTTGCTGCGGTCCGCCAGCACAGGCCCGACGTCGTACTGATGGACATCCAGATGCCGGAGATGGACGGCATCACCGCCACCGCTGCGCTGCGCCAGCTGCACCCACCGCCTCACGTGATCGTGCTGACCACCTTCCAGGCGGACGAGCAGGTGATGAGCGCACTGCGAGCCGGCGCGGGTGGTTTCCTGCTCAAGGACACCCCGCCGGCCGAGATCGTGGGCGCGATACGCCTGGTCGCCTCGGGCGAGGCGATGCTGTCGCCGTCAGTAACCCGCACGCTGCTGTCGCACGTCGGTGACGCCCAGGCCTCGGACCGGCGCAGGTCTGCCGCGGATCGACTGGCCGCGCTGTCCGATCGCGAGCGTGAGGTGGCGCTCGCGGTCGGGTCTGGCGCGTCCAACGCAGAGGTTGCGGCTTCGTTGTTCATGAGCGAGGCGACCGTGAAGGCGCACGTGTCTCGCCTCTTCGGCAAGCTCGGCGTCGTCAACCGGGTGCAGGTCGCGATCGTCGTGCACGACGCGGGCCAGGCCTAGGCTCGCGGCCGGGCCGGTCAGAAGTTGTAGCCGCCGGAGACCTCGATCTCCTGGGCGGTCACCCACCGTCCCTCCTCGGAGGCCAGCGCTGCGATCATCAGCCCGACGTCCTCGGGCTCGCCGATCCGGCCGAGCGCCGTCTGTTCGGCGATCGCGGGGATCATCTCGGGATGCTTGGCGAACGCGTCACCGCCGAGCCGGGTGCGGGTGACGCCGGGGGAGACAGCGTTGACCCGGATCCCGCGCGGGCTGAGCTCCTTGGCCAGGTAGCGGGTCAGCGTCGCCATGCCACCCTTCGAGATCGCGTACGCCGAGTAGCCCGGCGTGAGCCCGGCCCCGGTCGCGTTGCTGGTGACGTTGACGACCGCCCCGCCGTCCGCGAGCAGTGGCAGAAGCGACTGGGTGAGGAAGTAGGGACCACGCAGGTTGACCTCCATGAAGGCGTCGAACTGCTCCTCGGTGGTGTCGGAGAACATCAACGGAACCCCGCCGACGCCGGCATTGTTGACGAGCGCGGTGAGGCGATCGGTCTGCCAGCGCTCGGCCAGCACCGCGCTGACCTGGTCGCGGAATTCGGGGAAGGACTCAGGGCGGACGATGTCCAGAGGGAGTGCGACGGCGACACCGCCGAGCTCGGTGATCTCGTCGATGACCTGGCGTGCTCCATCGGGGTTGCGGTTGTACGTGATGACGACTCCGGTGCCACGAAGGGCGAGCTGGACTGCGGCGCCACGTCCGATCCCGGAGCTGGCTCCGGTGACCACGGCGACGGGGACGGTGGGCGTTGATGATGCAGACATGTGGTCGGTCTCTCTGGTCGGTTGGAGGAGATGTCACCCAGCCAACCGTCCGGAGCGCTTCAGAAGTAGACAGATCCTCCTCTGCTCTTGCCTGATCCTGCTTGGTCAGGCACGAACCGGCATGCCACCTGGTTCACTGTCCACATGTCGATGGAGCAGTTGCGGAGCCTGATCGCCCGGCACGCCCAGCGGGGGACGAGCACCGCCGCGAGCGGCGTTCTGGTGTCGATGGTGACCGGTCCCGGTGATCCGGCGGCGGTGTCTCTCTCCGGCACGGTGTTCGCCCTGATCGCCCAGGGGCGCAAGACTCTCTCTGTCGGCGACCTGATCCATGAGTACGGACCCGGTCAGTTCCTGGTGACCTCCCTGGACCTTCCGGTGAGAGGTCACTACACAGAGGCGAGCGTGCAGCGCCCCGCGCTCGGCTTCGGCCTACGGCTGCGGCCGTCGGTGATCGCCGAGCTGCTGCTCGATCCTGCGGCCGAGCCCGTCTGGCGCCGCTCCTCTGACGCCGCGCCGGCACTCGCGGTGAGTAGGGCGGACGAGGATCTGATCGACGCCGCGGTCCGCATGCTGCGGCTGTTGGACCGCCCGCGGGACATCCGGGTGCTGGCGCCGCTGATCGAGCGGGAGATCCTGTGGCGGCTGATGACGGGCGAGCAGGGCGCCACGGTGCGTCAGCTCGGTCTGGCAGACAGCCGCCTCCACGACGTCGGCCGGGCGGTTCGCTGGATCCGCGACAACCCCGCCGACCCGGTCTCGGTCGCGGAGCTCGCACGGATGGCGGGGATGAGCGAGTCGGCCTTCCACCGCACCTTCCGCACGGTCACGGGCATGAGCCCGATCCGGTTCCAGAAGCAGCTGCGCCTGCACGAGGCGCGGGTGATCCTCGCGGGGCGGGCGGGCGACGTCACCGGGGTCGCGCACGCGGTCGGCTACCAGAGCGCCTCGCAGTTCAGTCGGGAGTACCGGCGCCAGTACGGCGTGCCGCCGAGCGCTCATGTCGGCGACGCGGGTGCGGCGCGCACGGACACATAGTCCGTTGCGGGTATGGCGAGATGCCGGTAGAGATTCATCCTGTGAGCGATGACCTGTGGGGGACCGACCGGCTCGACCTGACGGCGTATCTCGACCGGATCGGGGTGGCCGAGCCACCCGGCCCTTCCCGGGACGCGCTGGAGGAGATCTATGACGCCCACCTCCGCACCTTCACCTTCGACAACATCGACGTGCTGCTCGACCAGCATCCCGGCGTAGACCTTCCCGACGTGCAGCAGAAGTTCGTGGGCCGGGGGAGAGGCGGCTACTGCTTCGAGCACGGCACGCTGTTCGCAGCGGTGCTGGACCGGCTGGGCTTCGCCGTCGAGCGGCGGCTGGCGCGGGTGGGCGCCGACCCGACCGCGGCAGGTCGTACGCATCTGGTGGCCATCGCGGAGCTCGACGGGGAGCGGCTGCTGGCCGATCCCGGGTTCGGGCTGAGCGTGTGGCGTCCGATCCCACTGGTCGACGGGGCGGTCGACGAGGTCCGGGGCATCACCCATCGGGTGCGGTGGGGCGAGCACGGCTGGGCGCTGGAGCGGGCCAAGGACGACGGCTGGGACCTCATGCACACTCACGACGAGGCGTTGGTGGTGCCCAGCGACGTCGCGATCGGCCACCACTACACCAGCACCCACCCGACGGTGCACTTCCGTCACCGGCTGATCGTGACCAAGCTCCTCGAGGACCGACACCTCAGCCTCACCCACAACACCGTCACCATCCGCCGTGAGGGCGAGGAGACCGAGCACCGCGAGATCGGGCTCGACGAGGTGATGGCCTACGTCGAGGAGCTCGCGGTGCCGCTCACCGACGACGAGCGGACACGCCTCAGTGAGCGGCTGAAGACGCTGGACTAGCGACTGGCGTCGTCGGTGATGATCCGCATCGCCATCGTCGGGTCGTCGGAGAGGTCGGTGATCAGCTGTCGGCGGTCCAGGACGGCCTCGTCCAGGTGCGGGCCGAGAGTGCCGAGCAGGTCACCGGTCGTGGTGGCCGGCATCGCGTTGAGCACGCGCGGCGTACGGCGCCCGGAGTAGGGCACCACCCGAGCCAGTGCGCCGGCCACCGACCGGGTCGCCTCCGCGAACGGTGCCGTGATCGGGTCGGTGATGGGACTGAGCCAGTCGGCGGCTCGCTCGGCCTCGGCGAGGGAGGTGCGCGCCTTCAGGTCCGCGAGGCGTACGTCCTCCAGGGCCTGCTCCAGACGACGCTGCTCCAGGAAGGCGAGAGCGACCGCGACACCGGCGCCGAGCACACCGAGCAGCGCGAGGCTAGCGACCAGCATGGACCTTGACCTCCGCCACCACGCCCTCGTCGGCGAGCCGCTCCCGCAGCGACTCCGCCGCCTGGTCGTAGACCATCTTGGAGAGCAGCGCCGGCCGTACCTTGTGCAGCATCGTGGCAGCCTTGGTCTGGGCCGAGGCCAGCTCGAGCGGGTTGAGGATGCGGATGCTCAGCAGCCGGTCCTCGGGCGGGAGCTCGGCATAGGCGGTGCGCGGGGCCGAGATGTCGGCCTGCTCCAGCCGCCACAGCAGACCGATGGTCTCAGCGCGCAGCGCCTTGTTGGCGCGCCGCAGGCGCCAGGCGACAGCGGCGGCGGCCACGGCGATCACCAGCGCCACGAGGGCGATCAGGGTGCTCAAGGCTCTCCTCGCATCACTAGTGCCCGACGAGTAGCGGCCCGGCGGGTCCGGTCGGACCAATCATGGAGCATCCGAGGATCGCTGTCAGCGGCGGTGGTCACAACACGGCGCGCCGGGGTGATTCGAAATGTCGTTCGACATCATGTATCTTGATATCAAGAGATCGGCGGGTTGTTCCGTCGTAAAAGGTTAGGTGAGCCTTTGTTTTCCCGGCGTAGGTAGCCGGGGCAGGATGGGCCTCAAAGACTTGAATTCGTACGTCACTGTGGACGCGAGCAAGGAGATGAACGCGTTGGCCAGCAAGGACAGCTTCGGTGCCAAGAGCACCCTGGACGTGGACGGTAAGTCCTACGAGATCTTCCGCCTGGATGCGGTCAAGGGTGAGGGCCTCGACGTTCAGTCGCTGCCCTTCTCGCTGAAGGTGCTGCTGGAGAACCTCCTGCGCACCGAGGACGGCGCGAACATCACCGCCGACGACATCAAGGCCCTGGCGGGCTGGGACGAGACCGCCGAGCCCGACAAGGAGATCCAGTACACGCCGGCGCGCGTGATCATGCAGGACTTCACCGGCGTGCCCTGCATCGTCGACCTGGCCACCCTGCGCGAGGCCGCGGCCGAGCTCGGTGGCGACCCGACCAAGATCAACCCGCTCTCGCCCGCCGAGATGGTCATCGACCACTCCGTGATCGCCGAGGTCTTCGGCACCCCGGAGGCGTTCGAGCGCAACGTCGAGATCGAGTACGAGCGCAACCGCGAGCGCTACCAGTTCCTGCGCTGGGGCCAGACCGCGTTCGAGGACTTCAAGGTCGTACCGCCGGGCACCGGCATCGTCCACCAGGTCAACATCGAGCACCTGGCCCGCACCGTCTTCACCCGCGAGGTCGACGGCGAGCTGCAGGCTTACCCCGACACCTGCGTCGGCACCGACTCGCACACCACCATGGTCAACGGCCTGGGCGTCCTCGGCTTCGGCGTCGGCGGCATCGAGGCCGAGGCCGCGCTGCTCGGCCAGCCGGTCTCCATGCTGATCCCGCGCGTGGTCGGCTTCAAGCTCAACGGCGACCTGCCCGAGGGCTCGACCGCCACCGACCTGGTGCTCACCATCACCGAGATGCTGCGCAAGCACGGTGTGGTCGGCAAGTTCGTCGAGTTCTACGGCGACGGCGTCACGGCGCTGCCGCTGGCCAACCGCGCCACCATCGGCAACATGAGCCCCGAGTTCGGCTCCACCATCGCGATCTTCCCGGTCGACGAGGAGACCATCAACTACCTCAAGCTCACCGGCCGCTCCGAGGAGCAGCTGGCGCTGGTGGAGAAGTACGCCAAGGAGCAGGGCCTCTGGCACGACCCGGCCGCCGAGCCGCGCTTCTCGGAGAAGCTCGAGCTCGACCTCTCCACGGTCGTGCCCTCGATCGCCGGCCCGAAGCGCCCGCAGGACCGCGTCTCGCTCACCGACGCCAAGACCTCCTTCGAGGGTCACCTGCCGACGTACACCTCCAAGGCGACCGACGCGAAGATCCCGGTCACCCTGGCCGACGGTCAGCAGTTCGACCTGGAGAACGGCGCGGTCACGATCGCCTCGATCACCTCCTGCACCAACACGTCCAACCCGTCGGTCATGATCGGCGCGGCGCTGCTGGCCAAGAAGGCCGTCGAGAAGGGCCTGACCCGCAAGCCGTGGGTCAAGACCACCCTCGCGCCGGGCTCGAAGGTCGTCACCGACTACTACGACAAGTCGGGCCTCACGCCCTACCTGGAGAAGGTCGGCTTCAACCTGGTCGGCTACGGCTGCGTGACCTGCATCGGCAACTCGGGCCCGATCATCCCCGAGGTCTCCGCCGCGGTGAACGAGCACGACCTCGCCGTCGTCTCGGTCCTCTCCGGCAACCGCAACTTCGAGGGTCGCATCAACCCCGACGTGAAGATGAACTACCTCGCGTCGCCGCCGCTGGTCATCGCCTATGCCCTGGCCGGCAACATGAACGTCAACCTGTTCGAGGATCCCCTCGGCCAGGACCAGGACGGCAACGACGTCTTCCTCAAGGACATCTGGCCGACCCCGGCCGAGGTCGAGGAGACCATCGCCACCGCGATCTCCTCCGACATGTTCACCAAGGACTACGCCGACGTGTTCGCGGGTGACGAGCGCTGGCAGAACCTGCCGACCCCGACCGGTGACACCTTCACCTGGGACGAGGAGTCGACCTACGTCCGCAAGGCGCCCTACTTCGACGGCATGGCCAAGGCCCCGGCCCCGGTCACCGACATCGAGGGTGCTCGGGTGCTGCTGAAGCTGGGCGACTCGGTCACCACCGACCACATCAGCCCCGCGGGCAACATCAAGAAGGACTCGCCCGCCGGCAAGTACCTCATCGAGCACGGCGTCGAGCAGCGGGACTTCAACTCCTACGGCTCGCGCCGAGGCAACCACGAGATCATGATCCGCGGCACCTTCGCCAACATCCGGATCAAGAACCAGGTCGCCCCGGGCACCGAGGGTGGCTACACCCGCGACTTCACCCAGCCCGACGCTCCGGTCAGCTTCATCTACGACGCCGCGCAGAACTACGCCGCGGCCGGCACCCCGCTGGTCGTCCTCGGTGGCAAGGAGTACGGCTCCGGCTCGTCTCGCGACTGGGCCGCCAAGGGCACCTCGCTGCTCGGAGTCAAGGCCGTCATCACCGAGTCGTTCGAGCGGATCCACCGCTCCAACCTCATCGGCATGGGCGTCATCCCGCTGCAGTTCCCCAAGGGCGAGAACGCCGACAGCCTCGGCCTGACCGGTGAGGAGACCTTCTCGATCTCCGGCATCACCGCGCTCAACGAGGGTGTCACCCCGAAGACGGTCAAGGTCACCACCGACACGGGCGTCGAGTTCGACGCGGTCGTCCGCATCGACACCCCCGGTGAGGCCAACTACTACCGCAACGGCGGCATCCTGCAGTACGTCCTGCGCAGCCTGGTCAACGCCTGAGTCTGAGCCGACAAACGGCCCGTCACCCCGACTGGGGGTGGCGGGCCGTTTCGCGTCGGGCGCTCCGGAGAGCTCAGGGCTTGGGGATGACGGCGCGGGCAATCATCACGTCGTGGTCGGTGTAGGTCGCGCCCTCGATCTCGAGGGTCGGCTGGCCGGTGTTCCCGTAGACGTGCTGGATTCCGGGCAGCTGGGCGGCATCGTCGTCCGTCAGCGTCCAGAAGCCCTCGGGCGCGCAGGAGGCCTGCCGGTTCATGTCACCACCGAAGACGGTCGGGTTGGTGCGCGACTCGAGGACCGCGCGGAGCTCGCCGCACTGGAGGTTGTTGGCGGAGGCCGGGTCCGCCTCGCCGTCGGTGGACAGGTGCGTGGTGCACACGTCCACGCCGCGAGCGGTGGTCACGCAGAGCCAGCGGCGCTGCTCGGAGCCGTTCCAGCGGGAGTACGCCGCGTCCTGGGCGCTCATGATGGCCTCCTTGGTCAGCACCGCGTTGCCGAAGACGCCGCGTCCGCCGGGGGTCTTGCACTGGTAGGGAGTCGTCGGATAGAGGACGGTCGCGAACCGCATGTGGTAGCCGGTGCGCTCGGCGATCTTCTCGACGTCGCCGCTGCAGGCCTCGTTGAAGGTCACCGCGTTGACGTCGTTCTCCTGGATCCGCTCGACGGCCTCGTCGAGGATCTTCGGGTACTCGGTGTCGGGGTAGCAGCGGGCACCGCCGCTGAGGCAGAGGTTCATCTGCATGAGGGAGTACGGCGCGCCGACCTGAGCCGGCCTCTCGGGCGTCGCGGCCCATGCGGGGGCGGCCATCGAGAACGCGGACAGCACGATGAGGGCCAGCGCGGTCAGGGCGCGGACGGCGAGTAGGCGTGGAGTGTTCACGGGCTGACGAAACCAGCCCTCCCACCTGCGCGGAAAGGCTACGCGGGAGTCGTTCAGCCAACGCTCACGTGTGTGAACCCCGGCATCCGCCGCGAGGTCACCGAAGGCCAGCGTGTCAGGTCAGTGAGGCGATCCTGGCGCGGCTGTCCTCGTGGAGCGCGGCGAGGAGGGCATCGGCGGCCTCGCCGTGCTCGGCCGTGGCGGCAGCGATCTCCGCAACGGTCTCATCGGAGAGCCCAGCGAGGATCGGGTCGACCACGGAGGGCTCGTCGATGAAGAGCGCGAGCTCGAGGATCTCGGCGCCCGAGGCGCCGTCGACGACCTCGAGCGACGTCTCGGGGCGTACGACGCCGGTGAACCTGGCCAGGGTGAGCAGGTGCCCCTCGGACAGCAGGCGGCGGCCGACCTCGACGACGAGCGCGCTGTCGAGCTTGGCGATGATGCCCTCGACCCGGCTCGGGTCGAGGTGGACGGAGAGCTCGGCGAGGAACTCCGGCTTCAGGTGGCCGGCCAGCTTCGCGGCGTCGGCCGGGTCCATGACCGCCGCGACGCGGGCGCTGAGCATGGGGCCCATCGCGAACTCGGTGATCTTGGCGGTGA
Organism: Nocardioides sp. NPDC004968; assembly: GCF_040608935.1. Lineage (NCBI taxonomy): Bacteria > Bacillati > Actinomycetota > Actinomycetes > Propionibacteriales > Nocardioidaceae > Nocardioides > Nocardioides sp. NPDC004968. The sequence continues at coordinate 91,238 of NZ_JBEXJF010000012.1, read as the reverse complement.
CGGCCGCAGGGAGCTTCTTGCTGACCGCGGCCAGCCCCTTCACCCGGGACTCGTGACGGCTGAACATCGCGTGCGAGACGATCCCGCGCAGGTCGCGGAGGTCATCGGGGGAGGTGGTGGCGAACTCGGCGAGCTCGGCCTCGTCCACGTGCATCTCGTGGGCGAGCTTGGTGATCTCCAGCGCGCTGGTCAGGGCGGTCATCGGCTACCTCCGAGCATCTTCTGGACGACCCCGCGCAGCATCTTCGGCACCAGCTTCAGTGCCTCGTCGAGGGAGGCGTCGAACGCCTTGTCCTCCGCGGCCATCGCTCCCTGGACCAGATCGTCGAACCGGCCCAGCTGCTGGTCGTCGTACGCCTCCAGCGGCGCGAGCCGCGTGGCCGGCACGCCCAGCGTGGCAGCGAGCCGGTCGAGTCCCTCACTCATCGGTTCCTTCCCGCCGGCGGTGCACCTTCGGCCCCCGGCGGCGCCACTATATGCAGGCCGCCGAAACGTTTGGATAGTGTTTCGACATGCTCGTCGCCTTCTCGATCGCCCCCACGACCACCGACGACCCCGACGGTTCGGTGGCCGCGTCTGTCGCGGAGGCGATCCGCATCGTCCGCGAGTCCGGACTGCCAAACGAGACCAACGCCATGTTCACCAACCTGGAAGGTGAGTGGGACGAGGTCATGGGTGTCATCAAGCAGTGCGTCGACGCGGTCGCCGCCGTCTCCCCGCGGGTCGGGCTGGTGCTCAAGGCCGACATCCGGCCCGGCTACACCGGCCAGCTCACCGCGAAGGTCGAGCGGATCGAGCAGGAGCTTGACCGAGGCTAGAGACCTCGGGCCATCGCGTCCTGCCCGGTCTTGATGGCCTCCCGGATCCGGGAGTACGTCCCGCAGCGGCACACGTTGCGGATCGTGTCGAGGTCGGCCTCGGTGATGGCGCGGCCCTCCTTGCGGACCTTGTTGACAAGGGCGACGGCGGTCATGATCTGGCCGGGCTGGCAGTAGCCGCACTGGGCGACGTCGTGCTCGAGCCAGGCCTCCTGCATCGGGTGCAGGCCGTCGCCGGGCGCGGTGTCGGCAAGCCCCTCGATGGTGGTGATCTCGTCGTCGGCGCCGATGTCGGCGACACGCACCGAGCACGGGTTGAACGCCTTGCCGTTGATGTGCGACGTACAGGCCTTGCAGACGTTGATGCCGCAGCCGTACTTCGGGCCGGTGACACCGAGGACATCGCGCAGCACCCACAGGATGCGGACGTCGTCCTCGACGTCGACGGTGACGGTCTCGCCGTTGAGCTGGAAGGTGTGAGAAGGCATCGAAGACCTCAGAACGTGTAGGCGAGGCCGTCGGTCGGCGACTCGGGGACGGACGGGATGAAGGACTTGGGCTCGAAGTGGAGCGGCTCGTGGAAGTTGATCGGGAACTCCGTCGGCACCTCGCCGGTCGCGCGGGCGTAGGCACACGCGACGGCTGCCATCGAAGCGGCCACCCCGGCCTCACCGACGCCGCCCGGCTGGCTGCCGTGCGACTCCATCACCTCGCACTCGAACTCGAACGGCACGTTCCACTGCCGGGTGTAGGCCGAGTTGTCCCAGCTGGCCTCCAGGAACTGCCCGTCGACCAGGTGGTTGCTGTAGGTCAGCGCCTGGCACATCCCGTCGGAGAAGCCACCCATCATCTGGGCCTTCACGCCGGCCGGGTTGATCACCAGGCCGACATCGGCGACCACGACGGCCTTGGTGATCCGAGGTCCGGTGACCGCGTCGCGCACCTCCCGGTTGACCGTCTCGGGGCGGCAGTCGATCTCGACGAGGACGGCGGTGGCGCCCTTGTACTCCTTGTGGATGGCGATGCCCTGCGCCGTGCCGGCGGGCATCGAGCGGCCCCAGTCGCCGAGCTCGGCGGCGCGGTCGAGCACCCGCTTGACGGTGTTGCTCTTGAGGTACCTGCGCCGGAACGCGACCGGGTCCAGCTTCAGCTTCTTGGCGAGCTGGTCGACCATCAGCTCGCTGGCCGTGGCGACGTCGGGGGAGTAGATGTTGCGGACCGAGCTGGTGTTGAACCGGTCGACCGCGGGCTTCGGCTCGTTGAGCAGCTGGGTGACGACCCCGAAGTTGTAGGGCAGCTCGGTGGCGAGCATGAAGATCGACTCCGAGAAGGTCAGATTCGACAGACCGGTCGGCAGCGCCGCCACCTCCGCGGTCAGCCGCTCGCCAAGACCATGGGTGAAGTCACAGGCCACGCTGGCGTGGCGCTGCTCGAAGGTGAGGATGCTGCCGGCCAGCACCGTCGCCCGGATCTGGGAGACCGCCATCGGGTGCACCCGACCCTGGCGCGGCTCGTCGGCGCGGTGCCACATCAGCTTGACCGGCGCGCCGAACGCCTTGGACGCGTGGGCGGCCTCGACGGCGGCGTCGCTGAACAGCTTGCGCCCGAAGGACCCGCCGCCCTGGACCACGTTGACCTCCACGCTGGTCTGCGGGAGGCCGAGCGCCTTGGCGATTCTGCCCTGGGCGTCGATCGGCGACTTCAGGCCTCCCCAGACGGTGGCCTTGCCGTCGCGTACGTCGGCGACCGCGCAGTTGGGCTCGAGGGCCGAGCCGCTGCGGAAGTGGAAGGTGAACTCGCCGTCGACCGAGGTCGCCCCGATCTTCGGCACCGCCAGCGGGATCTGCCCGGCCTTGAGCTCTTGCTTGATGTGCTTGGCCGACATCGTGGTCACGGTGCCGGAGTTCCAGGTCACGTCCAGCGCGCGCACGGCGTCGATGCACTGACCGAAGGTCTTGGCCCGGACCGCGACGCCGGTGGGGATGATCGCGACGTGGGTGACGCCCGGCATCGTCTCGACGTCGCCCTTGTTGTTGATCGACTCCGGCGTGCCGTTGAGCTCGGGTGCGCGGCAGACCATCGTGGGCAGCGCGTTGGGGACGTCGAGGTCCATCGCGAACTTCTTCTTGCCAGTCACGGCGGCGCGCGCGTCGACGCGGCGATGGGGCTTGCCGACGATCTGGTGATCCGAGGTCTCCTTCAGCTCGACCTCGACCTTCTCGGTCGTCGGCTGCGCCGCCTTGGCGGCGGCCTCGCCGTACGTCACCGAGGACCCGTCCGGGAGGCTGATCACGCCGTCCTTGGAGATCAGCTGAGTCACCGCGCCCCCGAGCAGGATCGCGGCCGCCTCGAGCAGCGCCTTGCGGGCGATGGCGGCGGCCACGCGGACCGGGGTGTACATCGAGATGATCGTGTTGGAGCCGCCGGTCAGCTGGTTGAAGAGCAGCTCAGGACGGGCCGGCGCCAGGGTGACGTGCACGTGGTCGACCGGGAGCTCGAGCTCCTCGGCGATCAGCATGGCCACGGCCGTGGTGATGCCCTGGCCGACCTCCATCCGCGGGAGTGCGAAGTGGGCGTGCCCCTTCTCGTCGACCTCGATCGCGATCAGGTTCGAGGTCGGCATCGCGCAGTGGGTCAAGAAGTCGTTGAGGTCATAGACCTCGGGGACCTGCGGCACCGAGGGCACCGGCACCGCGTGGGCGGCCGACGGAGCCAGCCCCAGGTCTGCGGCTGCGATCAGCGTGGTTCCGCCGATGACGTATCCGACGAACGATCGTCTGGAGACCCGAGCAGGGCCATCCGGGTTGTGCGTCCCCATGTGTAATCACTCCTGGCGTGGGCAGGGTCCGAGTTTTGTGACCCCCGACACATAGCACCATTCACCAGCCAGATCTCGGTTGGGAAGGGCGCGTCGGGAAATGTGTGAGGGCGCGACAACGCGGATGGAGACAGATCACAAACCGGGTTGAGCGTGACTGTCGCCACACTCGCGCGTTGATCTGGTTGACGCCGCAACCGCCAGCGAGACACCGAGGGAGCGCGATGAGCACGGAGCCGATCAAACGCATCGTCGCGGGCATCAGGGAGGACCTCCCGCACACCGTGGAGCTGTTCCTCAAGCACAACTGGGACCAGGTGCCGGCCTACGCCGTCAGCCCTGATCCCGAGCTGCGCAAGGAGGTCGGCGACCATGCCGAGGCGGTCTTCCTGGCGGTGCTGACGACGCTGGAGGAGGGGCGGGCGGCCGTACGCGAGGACTTCCAGTTCACGGTGGACCAGGCGACCCGCCGAGTTCGTCAGGGGGTCGCGCTCGCCGACTTCCTGCAGGCCTTCCGCATCGGTCAGGTGGCGCTGTGGGAGCGCATCGTCGAGATCGCTGCCACGGACCCGGAGACCAGTCGCGCGGCGCTCCCGGTGGCCTCGCACGTGATGCAGGTGATCGAGGTCGGCAGTACGGTCGCGGCCGAGGCCTACCTCGCCGCCCACCAGGTCGAGCTCGCCGAGGGCGACCGGATCCGCCGGGACCTCGTCGAGGACCTGCTCGCCGGACGCGGGGTCCGGCCGGGGCCGATGCTCGAGGTGGCCCGCAGGTGCGGCCTGGAACCGGATGACCGGATCATCGTCCTGGTCGCGGTGCCGGTGCGGCCGCTACGCCCGGGGCGGAGCCTGAGGGAGGCGCTGCGGCACGTGCGCACCGAGCTGGGCCCGTCGCGGGAGGGGGTCACGGTGATCCGCCAGGAGCTGCTCGTCGGGATCCTGCCCGTCGCCACCGACGACGTCAGGACGGTCGTGCCCGACCTGCGACGGATCTACCGCCATCTCGCCCGGGAGGGATTCGACCTGGCCGTGGGGGTCAGCACCGTGCATGCCGGCCTGGGCGCGGCGCCCGCCGCGTACGCCGAGGCAGGGATCGCTCGCGACGTCCTCGGTGCGGATCCCGGCGTGATGGCGCTGTCGATGATCTCGACGATCGACTACCTGGTGCTGCGCGAGGATCCGACCGCTCGCCGCCTGGTGCGCCCGGCGCTGCGCCAGTTCGTCGAGGAGGACCTCGCGCGTGACAGCGTGATGATCGAGACCATGCTGGCGTACGTCGCCTGCGACCTCAACGCCAAGCTGGCCGCCGAGCGTCTGCATGTCCACGTCAACACCGCCTACCACCGGCTCGAGCGGATCGCCGAGCGCACCGGCTGCGACCTGCGCCGGTTCGCCGACGTCGAAGAGCTGATCTTCGCGATCCGGCTCCTCACCGAGCCTCGCGGCGTCGCGAGAGCCTAGGCCTGGGCGGAGGCCGGCTTGCGGCCGTAGAACCAGTAGACCGCCGCGCCGAGCAGGTTGGTGCTGCCCCACAGCCGCCACAGCATCCGCGGTCCGCGGATCTCGTCGTCGGAGCGCGTCTGCAGGTCCCGCAGGATCACCGGAGCGACTGCCGCCTGGGCCATGAGCGCGCCGGTGGTCAGGATCGCCTTCTGCTTCTTGGTCAGTGCCATGGAGCCAGTCTTTGCCTTGGCTTGTGTCCAGTCAAGGAACGTACGTTTCGAGCGTGTTCGAGAACCCGGATGCGCCGGCCGGGCGCTGCCCAGTACGCACGCTCGCTGCGTTCTCGTCGGTCGACGGCCAACACCGGGCCGCCTCCCTCCTCCGCCTTGCGATCGCACGCACTGGACAACGCCCGACTCGACGCCGGGTCCCCGAACACGCTCTACAGGAGTGTCGGCAGGTCCGCGGTGGAGGGGAGGAGGTGGGTGTGCGGCTCGGTGGCGAGCCGGTCGTGGGTGAAGGAGCCGGTGGCGACGCCGACGACGAAGCCGGCCCCGGCGTTGGTGCCGGCGCCGAGGTCGTTGGGGGTGTCGCCGGCGACCAGGACGCGGCGTACGTCCTGGACGCCGGTGGCCTCCATGCAGTGGAAGACGAGGTAGGGGGCGGGGCGGCTGGCGGAGACGAGGTCGGAGGTGATGAGGGCGTCGACGGTCGACTCGGCGCCGGGGCCGACGGTCCAGCCGAGGCCGTCGAGGATGGCGGCGGCGATCTCGGTGGAGTAGCCGGTCTGCAGCGCGACCTTGACGCCTCGTGAGCGCAGCGTCGCGAACATCTCGGGCACACCCGGGAACGGCTGCGGCGGGGTCTCCCGGTAGGCGGTGACGAGGCGCTCGCCGAAGCCGTCGAAGATCTTGTCGACCTGGGCGGTCGTCGGGTCCTGGCCGAGCCCGCGCAGCAGTCCCTGGATCGCCTCCCACTTCGAGGTGCCCTTCCACTGCAGCAGCAGGTCATGCGGGACCGGCTCGCCGGCGGCGTCCGCGACGGTCGACTCGAGCACGTCGTAGACCAGCCCGCCCTCGTCGACGGTGGTGCCGGCCATGTCGAGGGCGGCTAGGTCGAAGCGGAGCCCGAGACGGTTAGCGGGGTCGTAGGCGGTCACGAGATCTCCTTGAGGATGCGTACGTCGGGGCGGATCCCCGCCGCGGACGGGCGGGTGTTGTCGATGGTGAACGTGACCCGGTCGGGCCGGTAGCGGTCGTCGGCGTACTCCAGCGGCGTGCCGTCGGTGGCGGTCGCTCGGCGGCGCTCGCGCAGGAGCGGGCTGCCCACCTCGATGTCGAGCAGGTCGGCGTCGGTCTCGTCGGCCGCGACCGCGTCCATGGTGTGGCGCGCGGCGTGCAGGTCGACGCCTGCGGCGGTCAGATATCCGTAGAGCGAGCCGGTGTCGGGGTCGAAGTCGAAGAGCAGCCGCCCGACGCGCTCGACGAAGGTGCTGCGCTCGAGCATCGCGGGTTGGCCGTCGAGCAGACGGAGCCGCAGCACGTCGACGACCGGGTCACCCTCATCGATGTCGAGCGCCTCGGCGGCAGCGGCGGTGGCGCCGCGCCGGGCGACCTCGATAGTGCGCTGGCCGGGGGTGTGGCCGATCTGCTGCACCCACGCGCTGAACGAGATCAGCTGCTCGAAGGGCTGCCCGAGCGCGGTGTCGCGCACGGTCGGAGGACGTCCTTGGCCGCCGCTGAGCAGGCCCTCGCGGCGCAGACTCGCCAGTGCCGTACGGATGGTGCCGCGGGAGGCGCCGAACTGCTCGCAGAGCTGCGCCTCGGAGGGGATCGGAGCGCCGGTCGGCAGCTCGCCGGCGATGATCCGGGCACGGATGGCCTCGGTGACCTGGACGTGCAGCGGGCTACTCATGAGCAGCAGGTTACAACTTGATCAGACAAGTGTGATGAAGCGATTCGTGAACGCCCGGAAAACGCTCCGAGGACCAAACGGTGCGCAGGAAAACGACCGGTTAACTTGTATGTACATGTTCATCGGGACTGTTGACCAGGGCTGCCGCGAGACAGAAGTGTTCGGGCCGTGCCAACTCACACGACCACCCCCGACGGTGCCGCCGACCTTGTCGTCGTCGGTGCCGGGATCGTCGGCCTCGCGCATGCCGTCGAAGGGCTCGCGCGCGGCCTGAAGGTCCATGTCATCGAGCGTGACGAGCGCGCCGTCGGCGCCTCGATCCGCAACTTCGGGCACATCTGCGCCACCGCCCAGTCGGGCCAGGCGTTGGCCTACGCCCTCACGGCCCGTGAGCACTGGCTCACCCTCGCCGCCAAGGCGGGCTTCGGTCTCCGGGAGACCGGCACGGTCGTCGTCGCCCGGACCGATGCCGAGATGGCAGTCCTCGAGGAGTTCGCGGGCATCCGCGGCACCGAGCAGGCCCGCCTGCTGGACGCCGACGCCACCGGCGAGCTGTTCCCGCCGGCCGCCGCCGAGGTCCTCGGCGGCGCCCACCTGCCGCTCGACCTCAGGGTGGACCCGCGCGAGGCGCTGCCGGCGATCGCCGCGTGGCTGGAGTCCGAGGGCGTCCGGTTCAGCTGGGCGACCCATGTCGGCGCCATCGACCCGACCGCCGGTGGGATCGACGTCCGCACCAGCCGCGGAACCATCCGTTCCGCCCGGGTCGTCCACGCCGCCGGCCATGACATCGACCGGCTCTTCCCGCAGGTCGCCGAGGAGGCAGCCGTACGCCGCTGCCGGCTGCAGATGCTCGAGGTCGCGCCTCCGGGAGGTGTCGAGATCGGGCCGGCGGTGCTGACCGGGCTCTCGATGCTCCGCTACGGCGGGTTCGCCGAGACCACGGCGGCCGCCGACGTACGCACTCAGCTCGAGGCGACCGCGCCCGAGCTCCTCGACGTCGTCATGAACCTCATGCTCACCCAGCGCCCGGGGACAAACGGCCGACCCGGGTCGATCGTTCTGGGCGACACCCACCACTACGACCGCACCCACCTGCCCTTCGACGACGAGCACGTCGCCGAGCTGGTGCTGCGGGAAGGGGCGCGGCTGCTCGGGGCTCCGCTCACCGTCCGACGTCGCTGGCGAGGGGTCTACGCGGACTCCCCGCGGACCGACTTCCTCGACACTGAGCCGTTCCCGGGCCTCCGGGTCGTCTCGGTGACGTCGGGCATCGGCATGACCACAGCACTGGGCCTCGCGCCCACCGTCCTCGACCAGCTGTTCTGACCACAGGAGAAACCTCACATGTCCCCCCTGCGCTCCCTCACCGCCCTCGCCGGCGCCGCCACGCTGACTCTCGCCCTGGCCGCCTGCGGCAGCGAGGCGACGACCAATAGAGCCGTCGCGGGCGGCGAGGTCGGTCCCGACCAGATCTGCCCCGACGGCACCCTGAAGATGGGCGTCGAGCCCTTCGAGGACCCCAAGAACCTGATCCCCGTCTACGAGACCCTGGGCAAGGCCCTCGGCGAAGAGCTCGGCTGCGAGGTGGAGGTGCAGATCTCCGACACGTACGTCGCCGAGATCCTGGCCATGCAGAACGGCAAGCTCGACATCGGCCAGTTCGGGCCGCTGGGCTACGTCTTCGCCCAGAAGCAGGCCGGCGCCACGCCGCTGGCGTCGTTCGCGGGCGAGGACGGCAAGGTCTCCTCCTACACCGGTGGCATCTGGGTGCCCAAGGACTCGCCGATCAAGTCTGTCGAGGATCTCGCGGGCACGACCCTGGCGCTGTCCGAGTCCGGCTCCACCTCCGGTGACGCGGTGCCGCGCAAGGCGCTCATCGACGCCGGGATCGAGAAGGACGTCAAGGCCGAGTACGCCGGTGGCCACACCGAGGCGCTGCTGGCCCTGGTCAACGGCAAGGTCGACGCCGCCGAGATCAACAGTCAGACCCTGGCCTCGGCGACGGCCGAGGGCCAGTTCGACGAGTCCGCCTTCCGCCAGGTCTGGAAGTCCGAGCCGATCCTGAACGACCCGATCGCGGCGGGCCCGAACATGACTCCCGAGGTGTCCAAGGCAGTTCAGGAGGCGCTGCTGAACCTGCCGGCCGACGCGGTCGCGGAGATCGGCGAGTACCTCGACTTCACCCCGCCCGCCGGCAAGCCGGCGCTGGTGGCGGTCACCGAAGAGGACTACCAGCCGGTCGCCGACCTCGCCGAGGCCCTCGACCTGACCACGGACGACCTCTGATGGGCGCTGATCACCTCTCCGGCGCGGCCCTGCGTATCGACGGCCTGAGGAAGTCGTTCGGGGAGAAGACGGTCCTGGACGGCCTGGCCTTCGAAGTCGCCTCCGGGGAGGTGGTCAGCCTCCTCGGAGCCAACGGGTCCGGCAAGTCCACCTCGCTGCGCTGCGTGGTCGGTCTGGAGCGTCCTGACGGCGGCACGATCACGGTCGACGGCCTCAGGGCCAAGCCCGGCGAGGCGGTGCCGACGGTCGCGATGGTCTTCCAGAAGATCCATCTGGTGCCCCGTCGCAGCGTGCTCGACAACGTCTGCGCGGGTGCGCTCGGGCGGCTCGGTCTGAGCCGGTCCTGGTCGGTGCTGGCCTTCCCGCGCGAGGTGCAGGCCGAGGCGATGGCGTGCCTGGACCGGGTCGGTCTCGCCGACCGGGCCCGGGAGAAGGCGGGTCGCCTCTCCGGTGGCCAGCAGCAGCGGGTCGCGGTGGCCCGCGCGCTGTGCCAGCGCGCCAAGGTGTTGCTCGCCGACGAGCCGGTCTCGGCGCTCGACCCGGCCGCCTCCGAGCAGGTGATGAACCTGCTCCGTTCGCTGGCCGACGACGACGGTCTGGCGGTGGCGGCGGTGCTCCATCAGCCCGACCTGGCGCGCCGCTTCTCCGACCGGATCCTCGGGCTGGCCGGCGGCCGGCTCGTCTTCGACAGCAGCAGCGCCGAGGTCACCGACGAGACCGTGGCCGGTCTCTACCGGCCCGCGGTGGAAGCGCTGGAAGCAGCCGAGATGGGGGTGCTCGCATGAGCAGCCTGACCAAGGCCCCGGAACCACGTCTCGACATCCCACCCCGCTTCCGGCCGTCCGGCATCGCCGTCGGGGCGGCCATCACGGTCGCCCTGCTTCTCGTGCACTGGTACGCCGCGGTGCAGACCAACACCTCGCCCAGGGAGCTGCTCGAGGGCTGGCGGGGCCTGTGGAACTTCCTGTTCGGGGTCGACCGCACCTACCCGAACGGCAAGACGATCCATCAGGACGGTGCCTTCCCGCTCGACCTGCGCTGGTCCGAGACGATCCGGCCCGGCCTGGAGTACTGCCTGCTCACGATCTGGATCGGCCTGCTCGGCACGACCCTGTCGATTCCGGTGGCGCTGCTGTTCGCGGTCATCTCCTCGCGTACGACCAACCGGTTCGTTCCGCTGTGGCTGCTGGGTCGCGCGGTGATGTCGGTGCTGCGGGCCGTCCCGGAGACCGTCTATGCGCTGATGTTCATCGCCGCGGTCGGCTTCGGTGCGTTCCCGGGCGTGATCGCGCTGGCGATCCACAACGTCGCGGTCATGGGCAAGCTGTGGTCCGAGGCCATGGACGAGGTGGACCAGGGGCCGGTCGAGGCGCTCCGCGTGGCCGGAGCCTCACCCGCGCAGTCGGCCGCGCACGCCGTGCTGCCTGCTGTCATGCCTTCGCTGCTCGGCCTGCTGCTCTACCGCTTCGACACCAACGTACGCAGCTCGGTCATCCTCGGCACGGTCGGAGCCGGCGGCATCGGGTTCTTCATCAAGACCGAGGTGGACAGCTTCCACTTCGACACGATGATGACGTACGTCTGCATGGTGATCGTCCTGATCATCGTCATCGACCTCTTCTCGGCCTGGCTGCGCAGGAAGGTCGGCGCGGTGTGATGGCACGGCTCATGGCACGGGTCGCGGTGTGGCGCGGTGGCTCCGAGGTGACGCTGGAGACCGTGGACCTTCCGGTGCCGGGACCGGGGGAGACGCTGGTCGAGATCGACCTCGCGACGGTGTGCGGCTCCGACCACCACACGGTCTCCGGCCGGCGGCCCGGCGCCTGCCCGAGCGTGCTCGGGCACGAGGGCGTCGGCCGGATCGTGGGCACCGGCCGGCGCGTGGTCTGGGGCGTCACCGTCTCGTGCGGGACCTGCGACCGCTGCAGGCGGGGGCTCACCGCGAAGTGCCACTCGGTGCGCAAACTCGGCCACGAGCCGTACGAGCCGGCCTGGCCGCTGTCGGGCACGTACGCGACCCACGTGCTCCTGCCGGCCGGCACCGCGGTCGTGCCCGTCCCCGACACCGTGGCCGACGAGGTCGCCGCGCCGGCCGGGTGCGCGACCGCCACGGTGATGGCGGCCCTGGAACGTGCCGGCTCGCTGCGCGGCAAGCGGGTGATGGTGGTCGGCGCCGGGATGCTCGGGCTCACCGCGGTCGCCGCCGCGGCGGACGCCGGGGCGGCCGAGGTCGTGGTGAGTGACGTCGAGCCCGCGAGGCTGGAGCTGGCCGTCGGCTTCGGCGCGACGTCGACGCTGTCCGCGGGGCAGGCGCTTCCGCCAGTCGATGTGGCGATGGACTTCTCCGGCGCCTCCTCGGCGGTCGAGGCGGCGCTCGGGGCGCTCGACATCGGCGGCTCCCTCGTCCTGGTCGGCTCGGTCTCCCCGGGGCGCGCGATCTCGGTCGACCCCGAGGCGATCGTGCGGGGCTGGCGGTCGATCAGCGGCGTACACAACTACGAGGCGCGCCACCTGGAACAGGCGGTCTCCTTCCTCGCCGCGTCCGATCGTCCATGGGCCGAGCTGGTCGAGGAGCCCGTCGGGCTCGAGCAGGTCGGTGACGTACTGACGAGGGAGCTGGGCAGACCGCGGGCATCGGTGCGGCCGCGGGAGGACTAGGCTCGCCCCTCATGACCGAGTTCGCCGCCGTGATCCTTGTCGACCGTCGTGGCTGGGTGCTGCTCCAGGAGCGCGACGAGCATCCGACGATCGCGCCGGAGAAGTGGTCCTTCTGCGGCGGCCACCTCGAGTCCGGGGAGGACCCGCTGGCCGGAGCTGTCCGCGAGCTCGAGGAGGAGACCGAGGTGCGCCTGGGCCCCGAGGCCCTCGAGCTGGTCGCCGTCCAGGAGCTCCGCCACCCCGAGACCGGCACCGACGACAAGATCCACCTCTACGCCGCCGGCGTCGACCTCACCGACGCCGACATCGTGTGCCACGAGGGCCGACAGATCGTCTTCGTCGACCCCGTGAAGGCGCCTGACCTGGACCTCAGCGATTCGGCCCGGATCGGGCTGACGCCCTTCCTCGGATCGCCTCAGCACGCGGCGCTATCCGGGTCGAAGTCCTTCAGGGTCGAGACGTAGAATCCGGGCCATGGGTCTCCTCGAACGCATCGCCGCGCCGCAGGATCTTCGTGATCTCTCCGACGACCAGCTCGAGCTCCTCGCGAGCGAGATCCGGGACCTGATGATCCGGACCGTGGCCACCAACACCGGCCACCTGGGGCCGAACCTCGGCGTGGTCGAGCTGACCCTGGCCATGCACCGGGTCTTCGACAGCCCGCGCGACAAGATCGTCTTCGACACCGGCCACCAGTCCTACGTCCACAAGCTCGTCACCGGCCGGGCCGGCGACTTCGGCACGCTGCGCCGCGAGGGCGGGATGAGCGGCTACCCGAGCCAGTCCGAGTCCGACCACGACGTGGTCGAGAACTCCCACGCCTCCACCGCGCTCTCCTACGCCGACGGGCTGGCCAAGGCCTACACGATCCGCGGCGAGGACCGCCACGTCGTCGCGGTGATCGGCGACGGCGCGTTGACCGGCGGGATGGCCTGGGAGGCGCTCAACAACATCGCGATCCAGCACGACTCCAAGCTGGTCATCGTGGTCAACGACAACGGCCGCTCCTACACCCCGACCATCGGTGGCCTGGCCACGGCGCTGACGGCGCTGCGTACGAACCCGCGCTACGAGCTGGTCCTCGACATGGTCAAGCGCCGCCTCAACGCGGTGCCCGGGATCGGCGCGATGGCCTACGACGCGCTGCACGCGGTGAAGAAGGGGCTCAAGGACGCGGTCGCGCCCCAGGGTCTCTTCGAGGACCTCGGCCTGAAGTACGTCGGCCCCGTCGACGGCCACGACCGGCACGCCGTCGAGCAGGCGCTGACCTCGGCCAAGCGGTTCGGCGGTCCGGTGATCGTGCACGCGATCACCCGCAAGGGCTACGGCTACGACCCGGCCGAGCGCCACGAGGCCGACCAGTTCCACTCGCCGGGTCCCTTCGACGTCCAGACCGGCGCCGAGAAGCCCAAGGGCCGGATCTGGACCGACCACTTCTCCGACGCGATGGTGCGGCTGGGGGAGAGCCGCCAGGACATCGTCGCGATCACCGCGGCGATGATGCACCCGGTGGGCCTCGACGCGTTCCAGGCCAGGTTCCCCGCGCGCACCTTCGACGTCGGCATCGCCGAGCAGCACGCCGCCACCTCGGCCGCCGGCCTGGCGATGGGTGGTCTGCACCCGGTCTTCGCGGTCTACGCGACCTTCCTCAACCGCGCCTTCGACCAGGTGCTGATGGACTGCGCCCTCCACCGGGCCGGGGTGACGTTCGTCCTGGACCGCTCCGGCGTGACCGGCGACGACGGCGCGTCCCACAACGGCATGTGGGACATGTCGCTGCTCCAGGTCGTCCCCGGGCTCCGCCTGGCCGCGCCGCGCGACATCGCTCGCCTCAACGAGCTCCTCGACGAGGCTGTCGAGGTCGACGACGCGCCCACGGTCGTACGCTTCCCGAAGGGCCCGCCGCCCGAGGACATCGCCACGATCGCCAAGCTCGGCGAGGCCGACGTACTCGTGCGCAACGGCACCAAGGACGTCCTGGTCGTCGGCGTCGGCTCCATGGCAGAGGTCGCCGTGGGCGTCGCCGAGCGGCTCACCGCCCAGGGCATCGGCGTCACCGTCGTCGACCCGCGCTGGGTCAAGCCGATCGACCCGGCGCTCATCGAGGCGGCCGCCGACCACAGCCTGGTCGTCACCATCGAGGACAACGGCGTCGCCGGCGGTGTCGGCGCGTCCTTCCTGCAGGCCCTGACCGCCGCCGACGTACGCACCCCGGTGAAGATCCACGGCATCCCGCAGGAGTTCCTCGACCACGCCAAGCGGCCCAAGATCCTGGAGAGCATCGGCCTGACCCCCCAGGCGGTCGCGCTCGACACCATCGAGCGCCTGGGCGCCCTGACCCCCACCCCCCTGCCCCGAGACGTCAGTTTCTGACGCCGAGACGTCGAATTTTGACCCTACGGGGTCGGTCTCTCTGGTCGAGCCCCTGGCGAATATCGGTCGCTCTGGGCTTAGAGTGGGTCTGTCGGGGGCGACGAGGGCCCTCGGTATCGTCACCACACAGCACTCGGGGGATTCAATGCTCTATGACGACCTCGTGGCCGAGTTCCGTTGGTCACCTGAGCAGATGTCGGCGCCGTTCGACCTCAGAGCGGCGGACGAACAGATCCGCAAGAAGATCGAGGGCCGGCGCGGCTCAGCGCAGGCCTCGGGTCGCCAGCAGCGGCCCCGCGCGCGGCAGAACATGGGCACGCCGGAATCGGCGGTCGGAGGCGGCAAGGTGGCCACCGACAAGGCCTGAGTCCCTGCTGAGGTGCGTCCGGGACTGCCCCGGCCCAGCATGGGACCGCCCCCGACCGATCAGATCGGTCGGGGGCGGACTTGCTTCGGTCAGTGGAACTTCTTCCCGGTGACCTTCTCGGAGATGCCCTCGCGGTCGAGGAGCTGGGTGATGCCGCCGTTCCAGAACTGGAAGCCGGCCCCGGTGATCATCGCCAGGTCGATGTCCTCGGCGGCCTGGGCGACGCCCTCCTCGAGCATCCGGCCGATCTCGTCGGCGATGGCCTCGAGCGACTGCTGGCGCGCCTCCTCGGCGGTCTTGACCACGTCGCCGGAGACGAGCAGCGCCTCGACCTCGGGGTCGAGGGTGCGCCCGTCGGGACCGAAGAAGGAGCTCTTCTTGGCCTCGACGACCCGGTGGAGGTTCTCGGAGAGGTAGAACCGGTCCGGGAAGGCCTTCGCGAGGGTCTCGTTGTTGTGGTACGCGATCGCCGGGCCGACCAGGCCGATCAGCGCGAACGGGCCCATCGGCGCGACCCCGGCGAAGGCGGACTCGACGACATCGACCGGGGTGCCCTCGTCGGCGACCTTGGAGACCTCGCCCATGAAGCGGCCCAGGAGCCGGTTCACGATGAAGGACGGGCTGTCCTTGACCAGGATGGACGTCTTCTTCAGCGACTTGGAGACGGAGAACGCCGTGGCCAGGGCCGCGTCCGACGTCTTCTCGCCGCGGATGATCTCGAGCAGCGGCATCACCGCGACCGGGTTGAAGAAGTGGAAGCCCACGACCCGCTCGGGGTTCTTCAGGTCGGCCGCCATCTCCGTGATCGAGAGGCTCGAGGTGTTCGTGGCGAAGACCGCGGTCTCCGGCGCGACGGCCTCGGCGTTGGCGAAGACGGTCTTCTTGACGCCCATCTCCTCGAAGACGGCCTCGATGATGAAGTCGGCGTCGGAGAAGGCCTCCGCGTAGTCGATCGACGACGTCACGAGCGCCTTGAGGCGGTTGGTCGCGTCCTGCGAGGCACGGCCCTTGGCGAGCTTCTTGTCGAGCTCGGCGTGGACGTACGCCACGCCCTTGTCGGCGCGCTCCTGGTCCAGGTCGACCATGACGACCGGCACCTTGAGACGCTGGACGAAGAGCAGCGCGAACTGCGAGGCCATCAGACCGGCACCGATGATGCCGACCTTGGTGACCTTCTGCGCGAGCGCCTTGTCGGGGGCGCCGGCGGGACGCTTGGCGCGCTTCTGCACCAGGTCGAAGGAGTAGAGCGAGGCGAGCAGCTGCGGGGTCTTCGACATCGCCACGAGGGCGTCGTCCTCGGCCGCGAAGCCCTCGTCGCGGGTCGCCGTCTTGGCCAGGGTGAGCAGCTCGACGGCCTTCTTGGCGGCCGGGGAGGCGTCGCCGGTCTTGGCCCAGGCGAAGAAGCCGGCGTTCTTGGCAGCCTCGTCCCAGGCCTCGCCCCGGTCGATCTCTTCGCGGGTGACCGTGACGTCACCGGACAGGATGCCGTCGGCCCAGAGCAGCGACTGCTCGAGGTAGTCGGCGCCACCGAACATCGCGTCCGCGATGCCGAGGTCGAAGGCCTCGGTGCCCTTGAGCACCTTGCCGTTGTTGAGTGGGTTCTCGATGAAGACCTTGGCGGCCTTGGCCGGACCGATCAGGTTCGGCAGCAGGTAGCCACCGCCCCAGCCCGGGATCAGGCCGAGCATGACCTCGGGCAGGCCGACGGCCGGCACCGAGTCCTGGATCGTGCGGTAGTCGGCGTGCAGCGCGACCTCGAGGCCACCACCGAGTGCGAGCCCGTTGATGAAGCCGAAGGACGGCTTCTTGACGCCGTCGGCGCCGTCGCCCAGCTTGCGGAAGACCGCGTGACCGAGCTCGGCGATCGTACGGATCCCGTCCGGGCCGCCCGCCTGCAGCGAGGTCAGGTCGGCACCGGCCGCGAGGATGAACGGCTTGCCGGTCACCGCGACCGCGTCGATCTCGGGGTCGGCCAGGGCCGCGTCGTACGCCGTGTTGAGCTCGACCAGCGACTTCGGCCCGAACGTGTTCGGCCGGGTGTGGTCGTGGCCGTTGTCGAGGGTGACCAGGCCGAGGACCTTGCCGGAGGGCAGGGTGACCTTCGCCAGCTTGGCCGCGGTCACGACCTCGTCGTCGGAGAAGAGCTTCTCGACATCAGCGAGAAGGGTGTTGATGTCAGTCACTTCGACTCCCCAGTCCAGTTCGGGTTCTCCCAGATGACCGTGCCGCCCATACCCAGGCCGATGCACATGGTGGTGAGGCCGTAGCGGACCTCGGGGCGCTCCTCGAACTGGCGCGCGAGCTGGATCATCAGCCGCACACCGGAGGAGGCCAGCGGGTGGCCGAACGCGATCGCGCCGCCGTAGGGGTTCACGCGCTCGTCGTCCTCGGCGATGCCGAAGTGGTCCAGGAAGGCGAGCACCTGGATCGCGAACGCCTCGTTGACCTCGAAGGCCTCGATGTCGTCGATCGTGAGCCCGGCCTTGGCCAGCGCCTTCTCGGTCGACGGGATCGGGCCGACGGCCATGACCTCGGGGGCGACGCCGGCGAAGGCGTACGACACCAGCCGCATCTTGATCGGCAGACCGAGCTCGCGGGCGACGTCCTCGGAGGCCAGCAACGAGGCCGTCGCGCCGTCGTTGATGCCCGCCGCGTTGCCCGCGGTGACGCGGCCGTGCGGGCGGAACGGGGTCTTCAGCTTGGCCAGGTCCTCGGTGGTGGTGCCCGGACGCATCGGCTCGTCGGTGGTGGCCAGGCCCCAGCCGTTCTCGGCGGAGCGGGTGGCGACGGGGACCAGGTCGGGCTGGATCTTGCCGTCGGCGTACGCCTTGGCCGCCAGCTCCTGAGAGCGGACGGCGAACGCGTCGGTGCGCTCCTTGGTGATCGCCGGGTAGCGGTCGTGGACGTTCTCGGCGGTGTTGCCCATGACGAGCGCCGAGGGGTCGACGAGCTTCTCGGAGATGATCCGCGGGTTGGGGTCGACGCCCTCACCCATCGGGTGGCGGCCCATGTGCTCGACACCGCCGGCGATGACGACGTCGTAGGCACCGAAGGCGATGCCGCCGGCGGTCGTGGTGACGGCGGTCATCGCGCCGGCGCACATCCGGTCGATCGCGTAGCCGGGGACGGACTGCGGGAGCCCGGCGAGCAGGCCGGCGGTGCGGCCGATCGTCAGGCCCTGGTCGCCGATCTGCGTGGTCGCGGCGATGGCGACCTCGTCGATCCGCTCGGGGGGAAGCTCGGGGTTGCGGCGCGTGAGCTCACGGATGAGCTTGACGACCAGGTCGTCTGCGCGGGTCTCGGCGTACTGGCCCTTGGCCTTGCCGAAAGGTGTGCGTACGCCGTCGACGAAGACGACTTCTCGCAGCTGTCGGGTCACCGTGTCACTCCTACTAGGTGGTGCTGAGGTGCGGGCACGGGTGGTGCCCGCCGACTACATTACCCGCTAGTAACAACGGCCGCACCGAGGGGGAGGTCACACGGCCTGTCGCAGCTGAGGTCGCCGGTCTCCGCGCGTCGGCTTGGGAATAACTGGGGCGTCCAGGATGCTGCGCTGTCGTCATGTGGAAGCGTGTATTGAGAAGGTTGAGCCCCAGGGTCGCGATCCCTGGCGAGGCGAGCGACGACGAGGCCCGCGAGGGCCGTACG
Source organism: Nocardioides sp. NPDC004968 (assembly GCF_040608935.1). Lineage (NCBI taxonomy): Bacteria > Bacillati > Actinomycetota > Actinomycetes > Propionibacteriales > Nocardioidaceae > Nocardioides > Nocardioides sp. NPDC004968. Next base: position 72,914 of record NZ_JBEXJF010000012.1, on the reverse strand, counting down.
CAACGGGAGGAGACACCGATGGCCGGATCACGACTGGTGCACATCGTCGACGACCTGCCCGAGGAGATCATCCTTGCCGGAGGTGACCAGCTTCCGCTGGTGGTCGTCCTGGACGGCTTCCTCGACGCGGGCAAGGCCGCCGAGCGGGCCGCGGCTCATCTGATCCAGACGTCGAGGCGAGCGCCGGTGGTGGCGACCTTCGACGTCGACGAGCTCCACGACTACCGGGCCCGCCGACCGGCGATCTCCTTCGTCAGCGATCACTACGAGTCCTTCGACGCGCCGCGGCTGGTCGTCCGGCTGCTCAAGGACACCGGTGACAACCCCTACCTCCTGCTGCACGGCCCCGAGCCGGACAACCGCTGGGAGGCCTTCGCCGGCGCCGTACGCGAGGTCATCGAGCGCCTCGGCGTGACCGAGGTGATCTCGCTCGCGTCGGTGCCGATGGCGGTGCCGCACACCCGCCCGCTGACCACGACCAGGCACGCCAACGACCCGGCACAGGAGCTCGCCGGGCAGGTCTGGGAGAGCCCGTGGAAGGGCGAGATCCGGATCCCGGCCTCAGCCCAGGCCCTGGTGGAGGTACGCCTGGGGGAGTGGGGCCACCCCGCGGGCGGTTACGTGGTGCACATGCCGCACTACCTGGCCCAGAGTGACTTCCCGGCCGCTGCGGTCGTGCTCGTCGAGGAGCTCGAGCGCGCGGCCCGGCTGACGATCCCGGTCTCCGACCTGGAGGCGGAAGCCCAGCGCCGCGAGGAGGAGATCGCCTCCTACATCGAGGACAATGCCGAGGTGCGGGAGGTCGTGGCCGCTCTCGAGCAGCAGTACGACACCTTCCAGCGCGGCGAGGAGTCCGGACGCTCGTTGCTGGCGCCCGACGAGCCGCTGCCGACCGGTGACGAGCTCGGTGAGCAGTTCGAGCAGTTCCTGGCCGGGCTCAACGGTCCCGACCCCGATGACAACCCTGAGAAGGATTGAGAGACACTCACTCACATGACGACGGACGCCGTAGCGGCGGATCAGGCGGTGGCCGAGCTGGTGGGTGTGCTCGACCTCGTCGAGATCGACAAGGACCTCTTCCACGGCGCCACCACGACCCGAAACTCGCGTGGACGCGCTTACGGCGGCCAGGTGGCAGCGCAGGCGCTGATGGCCGCCATCCGGTCCGCCGACCCGGCCTTCACGGTGCACTCGATGCACTCGTACTTCCTGCTGCCGGGCGACCCGTCCTACCCGATCGTCTACGAGGTCGAGCGGATCCGTGACGGGCGCTCCTTCGAGACCAGGCGGGTTCGGGCGCGGCAGAAGGGCCGCGACATCTACTACCTCACCGCCAACTTCCAGCGTGAGGAGTCCGGGTTCGAGCACCAGGATGCGATGCCGTCGGTCCCGCCGCCCGAGAAGTGCATCGACTTCCTGAAGATGATGGCCGACTCCGGCAGCCCGGAGGCCGTCTCGCTGGCGCGCGAGTGGGAGGCGGTCGAGGTGCGTGCTGTCGGCAACTCGTTGCTCGGCATCAAGCCCGATCCGGTCCATCCCGCGCAGCAGCGTCTCTGGATCCGGCTGGGCGCCTCGCTGCCCGACGATCCCGACATCCAGCGTGGTGCCTTCACCTGGGCCTCCGACATCTCGCTGCTCGGCGCCTCTCTCGCGGCCCACTCGCTGGACCACAAGGGCATCCAGATGGCCTCGCTCGACCACACCATCTGGTTCCACCGCCCCTTCCGCGCCGACGAATGGTGGCTCTACGACCAGGAGAGCCCCTCGGCCTACGGCGGCCGCGGCCTGTCCATCGGCCGGGTCTTCACCGCCGACGGCATCCTGGCCGCCACGGTTGCTCAAGAGGGCCTCATCCGCCCGCCCCGCGCCTGACCTCTTCGTCGAGTCGGCTCGTCGGCCTCATCAGCGCGTCCAGAAATAGGTCGGCGCACTATCGCACACCCTGGTCGCCTGCCGCGATAGCGCACCCGAACCGCGGGCTAAGGTGGCGCCGTGGACCAGATCACCGTGTACGAGAAGCCGACCTGCACGACGTGTCGGAACCTGTTCGTTCTCCTCAAGGAGGAGGGCGTCGACTTCGAGAAGGTCGACTACCACGTGCTCGGCCTGCGGACCGAGGAGGTCGAGGACATCCTCGCCAAGACCGGCCTGAGTGCGCGTGACGTGCTGCGGAAGCGGGAGCCGGTCTACAAGGAGCTCGACCTGGCCAACCGCGACCTCTCCGAGGACGAGCTGGTCGCGCTGATGGTCGAGCACCCTGCCCTGCTGCAGCGCCCGATCGTGCTCAAGGGCGACCGCGGCGTGCTCGCCCGGCCGATCGAGAAGGTCCGCGAGCTCTTCTGAGCCTCAGCCACGCAGCCGCTCGACCGGCTGACCGGTCGTGCGGGTGATGAGATCGACGTCGTTGTCGGCGTGGAGGACGGTGAGATCGGCCTCCTCGGCGACCGCGGCCACCAGCAGGTCGGGCACCGACGGCGCCCGGTGGCGGCCGTCGCGCAGCACGATGCGCTGGATCTCCAGCGCCCGTGCCTCCGTACGCGGAGTGAGGGTCGCGAGCGGCATGTGGATCACCGGCACGTCCTCGACGAGATCGGACCACTCCCGCTCGGATCGGGCCAGATGGCCGATCTCGAGCAGTGTGGTGGTGGTGATGCGTACTTGTCCCAGCTCGATCAGGCGGGACCACTTCTCAGCGTCGGGGCTGGTGGACATCCGGGCGAGTGCCGACCGGTGCATCAGCCAGGGTCGCCTCACGACCATGCGTCACGCATCAGACCCCGGTCGGCGAGCGGGGCGAACTTCGCGAAGTCGCCGCCGGCCACGGGTCGCGCCGGTGGCAGCGGACGCAGAGCGTCGGGCGTGAACCATCGGCGGAGATACTCGTTGCGGGTGAGCCCGAGCCGCGTCGCCTCGGTGTCGATGCGCGCGAGCTCGTCATCCGAGAGTCCTCGGATCAGTACGTCGGACATGTCTGTCCACCTCCTGGACGCAAGATGGTAGCCGAGGCCGGGGCGCCGAAGTGGGATCAGGGCCGGGTCGCCCGGTGGACCCAGGTGGACTCGACCTCCATGCCGACGTGGAGATAGAGGTCGAGGGCGCCGGTGCGGGAGTCCGTCGACAGGGTCGCGCGTGTCGCTCCGTGGGCGCGGGCGGCGCCGAACGCGTCGGCGAGGAGCGCCTGGGCCAGGCCGCGGTTGCGCTGGTCCTTGCGGGTGGCCAGCCTGCTGACGTACCCCTCCCCGCCGTCCTCGGTCATCACCAGCACCGCGGCGGCGACCACGGCACCGTCCGGGCCGGTCACCACGCGGACGTTCCACGGCTCGGCGCCGGGCCGTTCGATGGTCGTGGCGACCCAGTCTGCGTAGGGCTCACGTTCGCGCTCGGACCACTCCAGGAAGGCGTCCTCGATCACGGTCCACACCTGCTCGTGGTCCTGCGGTGTGGCAGCCCGGATGGCGTACGCCTCCGGCAGCTCCCGCACCGGGATCGCCGCGTTCTGCGGCAGCGCCAGGACCCAGGACTCCCAGCGCGGGAACCAGCCCAGGGACTCCAGCAGCCGGTCGCCGGGCGAGCCCTGGGGTACCGGCATGCCGATGACCGGCTCCCCGAGCTCACCCGCCTTTGCGGCGAGCCAGCCGGCCAGGGCGGTGCCGAGACCACGGCCCCAGTGGTCTGGATGCACCGCGGCATCGGCCCGGGAGCCACCGGAGCACTCCGCGTAGCCGACCAGGTCGCCGTCGGCATCGACCACACCGACCGTCCGGGCGGAGACGTCGAAGGAAGGTCGCTGCCACTCCGAAACGATGTCTGCCAGCTCGATGACGACCTCGCCGACGGTGGCCAGCTCGTTGGCGGCCATCACCCTGGTGACGGCGGCAGCATCGGCCAGCTCCAACGGCCGCTCGGCATAGCCGGTGGGAAGAGTCATCGGGGTCATGAGACTCACGGTCCCACCTGCTCACCCTGAGTCGCCACGGGTTATCGGGCCTGCGGCGTACGGTAGGCGGTAGCAGCCGTCCTCCACGCCGGCTCGGCGGCGCCGACCCCGTCAGGAGCAACGATGTTCCGGATCCGTATCGCCCTGCTCGCCGCGGCATTGGTCGCGGCCATCGTCCCAGCCACGGCCGACGCGCACACGGTCTTCCCCAAGAGATTCGACCTCCCGCGCGGCTTCCAGCCCGAGGGCATCGCGATCGGAGGCGGGCCGACGGCCTGGTTCGGGTCGCGCGTGGACGGCGACATCTACCGCGTCGACCTGCGCACCGGCCGCGGCAAGGTGGTCTCCCAAGGCCCCGGCACCGCCACCGTCGGCATCAAGGTCGACCGCCACGGCCGACTCTTCGCCTCCGGCGGCCCCAGCGGAACCGCCCGGGTGATCGACACCCGCACCGGCCGTCTCCTCGCCGACCACCAGCTCACCACCGCGACCAGCTTCGTCAACGACGTCGTCCTCACCCGCCACTCCGCGTGGTTCACCGACTCCCAGCAGGCCCAGCTCTACGCCGTGCCGCTCGGCCGAGGCCCGGTCCGCACCCTCCCGCTCACCGGGGACTGGGAGCAGGTGGAGGGCTTCAATGCCAACGGCATCACCGCTACTCCAGACGGCCGCGGCCTGCTGGTGGTCAACTCGACCACGGGCCTCCTCCACCGTGTCGACCCGCGCACCGGCGCGACCAGTGTCGTCGACCTCGGTGGGGCCAGCCTCACCAACGGCGACGGCATGCTGCTGCTCGGCAGGACGTTGTACGTCGTCCGCAACCGCATCAACCAGATCGCCGTCATCCATCTGGACAGGTCTGGCTTCAGCGGTGTCCAGGTCGACACCCTGACGAGCGACGACTTCGACGTGCCGACGACCGTCGCCGCCTACCGCGACCGGCTCTACCTGCCCAACGCCCGGTTCACCACCACCCCGGAGCCCGACACGCCCTACTGGGTCACCGCTCTTCGCCGCTGAACCGCGAGCCCGGGCTCAGAGCGCGGTCGTACGCCCCACCAGATGGAGCGTGTCCGACCCGCGCTTGTGGAGCGAGAAGTCGTAGCCGTCCAGGTGCTTGAGCGACCCGAACGCCACCGAGGACGGCAGGAAGACCGGCTTCTTGAAGGCGACATCCACCCGCACCGCGCCCGGGAGCCGGTTCTCCAGCGCCGCGATGCAGCGCGCCTTGGTCCACATCCCGTGCGCGATCTGGCGCTTGAAGCCCAGCGCCTTCGCGGTCAGCGGGTAGAGGTGGATCGGGTTGTAGTCGCCGGCGACCTTGGCGTAGCGCCTGCCTAGGTCGGCCTTGAGCGGGAACACGGGACCGGACGGGTCGACCTCGATCAGATCTGATTTCCAGGTCACGTCGGCGTTGCGCTTCCCCCGGACGAGGTACGTCGAGGTGGACTCCCACACGACCTCGCCCTCGACTGTGGCGACGGTCAGGAACCGGTACGCCTTGCCGACCGGGTGTGGCTCGGGCTGCCCCACGGTCGCGGTGACCGCGACCGCCTCGCCGACCGAGATCGGGCGGTAGCCGCTGATCGAGTTCTCGATGTGGACCATCCCCATCGCGGGCGAGGGGAAGTCGGGCGAGGACATCAGCGCCATGTGCAGCGGGAAGGCCAGCATGTGCGGGTAGGGGAGCGGCACGGTGTCCTTGATCGGGAAGCCGCACAGCTCGGCGTACGCGTCGACCGCCGTCCGCTCGAGAGCGACCGGCTCGCGGGTGAGGCTGAGCTCCTCGTAGGCGACGCCGGTCTTCTTGATCCCCGGGAGCGCGTTGATGCCCGGGATGGCCGGCAGCGCCGCCCGGACGAGCAGGGCGGGACCGGACCTGCCGGTGAAGCTGGGCTCGGTCTTGGGCGTGCTCATCAGGCCCCCAGCATCATCTGGCCGCAGACCCGCACGACGTTGCCGTTGACGCCGGTGGAGGCGGGCGAGGCGTACCAGGCGATGGTCTCGGCGACGTCGACCGGCAGGCCGCCCTGGGCCATCGCGTTGAGCCGCTGGCCGACCTCACGCGTCGCGAACGGAACCGCCGCCGTCATCTGGGTGATGATGAAGCCCGGCGCGACCGCGTTGATCGTGATCCCGTCGGGAAGCTCCTCGGCCAGCGAGTCGACGAAGCCGATGACGGCGGCCTTCGAGGCGCCATAGGAGGTCTGGCCGAGGTTGCCGGCGATGCCGGCGATCGAGGAGACGCCGATGATGCGGCCGTTGGGCCGGACCAGCTTCTGCTCGAGCAGCTCGGCGGTGATCCGCTCCGGCGCGGTGATGTTGATCTCGAGCACCTTGCCGAAGCGGTCGGGCTTCTGGTTGGCCAGCTTCTTGTCGAGGGTGACGCCGGCGTTGTGCACGACGATGTCGACGCCGCCGAACTTCTCCTGGAGGTAGGCCGCGATCGTGGCCGGTGCGTCCGCGGAGGTGATGTCGGCGGTGATGTAGTCGGGGGTGACCTTCTTCAGGTCGTCCTCGGCCGGCGGGATGTCGAGACCGACGACGGTCGCGCCGTCGCGCTGCAGGACCTTGGCGATCTCCTCGCCGATGCCGCGGGCGGCGCCGGTGACGAGCGCGACCTTGCCGGTCAGCGGCTTCTTCGGGTCCACCTGCTCGGCTGCGGGAGAGGCGTTCTTGGTGCCGATCCGCACGACCTGGCCGGAGACGTAGGCGCTCTTCGGGGAGAGCAGGAAGGCCAGCGTGGAGAGCAGCGAGCCCTCGAAGCCCTCGGCGACGTAGACGAGCTGGACGGTGCCGCCCTTGCCGATCTCCTTGCCGAGGCTGCGGGTGAAGCCCTCCAGGGCGCGCTGGGCGACCCGCTCCGCGCCCTCGAGCTGCTCGGGCGGGGTGCCGATCACGACCACGCGCGGGTTGTTCTCCAGGCTGCGCAGCACCGGGGTGAAGAACTCCTGCAGCGCGACCAGGTCGGCGGTCGAGGTGAGACCGGTCGCGTCGAAGACGAGACCCTTGAACCGGGTGCCGGCCGTCGCCGTGTCGGTCGAGGTGATGTCCAGCTCGCCGAGGAGCCCGCTCAGCGACTCCGCCAGACGACCACGCCCGCCGACGAGGACGGTGCCCTTCACGAGCGGGGCACCGGCTGCGTACCGCTCGAGCTTGGCGGGGCTCGGCAGCCCGAGGTTCTTGACGAGGACCTTGCCGATCGCCGACTGGGTGAAGCTCTGGTACTTGTCGCTCATGGTCTCTCTGATCCTTCTGGACGTGGTCTCTGAGGCGTACGTTGGTATGTTACCGGCCAGTTGTAACTACAGGTGTAACTCGGTGTCCACTTTTCGTGATCTCCCTGACATACCCTTCTCCAAAGCGCTTCATCAGACAAGGATGAACTCATGACCACCACTCGTCGTGTCGCCATCGTGGGCGGCAACCGTATTCCTTTCGCCCGCTCCAACGGTGCGTACGCGACCGCGTCCAACCAGGAGATGTTCACCGCCGTCCTCGACGGCCTCGCCGCTCGCTTCGGCCTCGAGGGTGAGCGCATCGGTGAGGTCGCCTCCGGCGCGGTGCTCAAGCACTCGCGCGACTTCAACCTGACCCGCGAGTCGGTGCTCGGCTCCAGGCTGGCCCCCGAGACGGCCGCCGTCGACCTGCAGCAGGCCTGCGGCACCGGCCTCCAGGCCGCGACGTACATCGCCAACAAGATCGCGCTCGGCCAGCTCGACTCCGGCATCGCGGGCGGCACCGACACCACCTCCGACGCGCCGATCGCGCTGGGCGAGAAGCTCCGCAAGGTCCTGCTCGAGGCCAACCGCGCCAAGACCAACATCGACCGGGTCAAGGCCTTCGCCAAGCTCCGCCCCGCCGACGTCATCCCCAACATCCCGGCCAACGTCGAGCCGCGCACCAAGCTCTCCATGGGTGAGCACGCCGCGCTGACCGCGCAGGAGTGGGGCGTCACCCGCGAGGCTCAGGACGAGTTGGCCGCCGCCTCCCACCAGAAGCTCGCCGCCGCGTACGAGGCCGGCTGGTTCGAGGACCAGATCACCCCGTTCCGCGGTCTGGAGAAGGACAACAACCTGCGCCCGGGCTCGACCGTGGAGAAGCTCGCGACGCTCAAGCCCGTCTTCGGGGTCAAGGGCGAGAACCCGACCATGACGGCCGGCAACTCGACGCCGCTGACCGACGGCGCCTCCGCGGTGCTCTTCGCGAGCGAGGAGTGGGCCGCTTCCAAGAAGCTGCCGGTACTGGCCTACTTCGTCGACGCCGAGGTCGCCGCTGTCGACTACGTCGCCGGTGGCGAGGGCCTGCTGATGGCTCCCGCCTACGCCGTCCCGCGCCTGCTCGCCCGCAACGGCCTGACCTTCGACGACTTCGACTTCTTCGAGATCCACGAGGCGTTCGCATCGCAGGTCCTCTCCACCCTCGCCGCCTGGGAGTCCCCGGACTTCTGCAAGGACAAGCTCGGCCTCGACGCCCCGCTCGGCACCGTCCCGCGCGAGAAGCTCAACGTCAAGGGCTCCAGCCTCGCCGCCGGCCACCCCTTCGCCGCCACCGGCGGCCGGATCATCAACAACCTCGCCAAGCTCCTCGATGAGAAGGGCTCCGGCCGCGGACTGATCTCCGTCTGCGCCGCAGGTGGTCAGGGCGTAGTCGCCATCCTGGAGAAGTAACCCTCACGCTGAGGCGACCAGAGCCAGCCGAGGCGTCACCCCGGTCGGCCGATACGTCACTCCCGTCGGCCGAGTTGACACCCGACTGCCAGCTCGGCCGACGTACGTGACGCCTCGGCCGTTGCTAGCCCGCCGAATCGGTAGAAGTGGCGGCCGAGAATGTCGTTGTGGGCGACGAAGTTCGAGTTTCGTCGCCCACAACTGCAATCTCGGCGCCCACAACTGACGTCTCGACCGTCGTACGTGACGTCTCGGGCGACGTACGTGACGGCTCGGCGTTATTTGGCGGTGAGGGCCAGGGCGGAGGTGACGAGGAAGTCGCGGACCTGGTCGGGGGAGACGGAGCCGACGGTGGGTACGCCGGGGGCGGACTCCGAGACGAGGATGCCGACGCGGGCGAGCTGGAGGGCGCCGAGACCGGAGGCGTAGAGGGTGTTGGCGAGCAGATTGGCGTCCTTGACGTGGAGCTCGCCGGAGGCGGCGCCGTCCTCGAAGACCGTGGTGAGGATGGTGAGACAGCCGTTCATCGCCCGGCCCAGGCGGAACAGGGCGCTCTCGGAGAGCTCGTCGAGCAGGTCGGAGCCGCTGCGGCGCATCAGCGTCTGGGCGCAGTCGACGAAGGCGGGATGCTCGATCCCGTAGTCGACGAAGGTGCCGACGACGTCGCGGACCACGTCGGTGGGGGCGCTGTCGCCCTCGGTCGCGGAGAGCATCCGCTCGCGGAGCTCGTCGAGGTAGCCGACCAGGGTGAGCGCGAAGATCTCGTCCTTGCCGGTGAAGTGCCGGTAGACGATCGCGCGGTTGATGCCGACCGCCTTGGCGATGTCCTCGATCTGGGCGTCGCTCACTCCGCGCTCGTCGAAGAGCTTGCGGGTGGCGGCGACGATGTCTGCCTCGCGGGCACGGCGTCGGGCGGCGGCGGCCGAGCGGCGTCCGTCGGACTCGGTGCCGCGGGCCGAAGCGGAGCCCGAGGCGGAGTGGGGACTGGTTGATCGGGTGCTCACCAAGCACACTGTACGCGGTGTGCAACTCGGAGTTGCACTGTGAGTGTCAGTCCTCACATCCGCCTAGTGGAGCAGTGCGCGACGAGCACCGGCGACGTCATCGGTGGTGACGTAGTCGACCCCCGCGACCGCGGCGCGGAGCACAGAAGCGGTGCCGACCGCCGGCCAGGTGCCGACCTCGGCTCCCTGGTTGCGGTAGCGGTCCACGAGGGCGGCGTCGAGCAGCCGGGTGTGGAGGTGCACCTGGGTGAACTCGCCATCGTGGAGGTCTGCGGGGTCGGGCTCGTCCTTGACGGCGACCGTCTCCATCCCGGTCCGCTCGAAGCCGGGGAAGTCGAAGTGGCTCGCCTCGAAGCTCATGAAGATCGCCTTGTCGCCGTGGCTCTTCCTGGAGACCCAGTCCGGACGCAGCGAGACGACCTTGCGGTAGAGCGCGCGCATCTCGGCGGCGCTCTCGCCCTTGAGTTCGACCACGAGCCGGACCCGGTGGCCGTGGAGTCGCTCGGCCGACTCGATGGCGTCGAAGGTCTCCTCGATGGTCGGCACCCGGACACCCCGGAACTGCGGCCCCATCCACGAGCCCGCGTCGAGCGACTGCACCTCGGCGAGGGTGAACTCCCGCGGGCTCGCCCTCCGGCGCTCGGGGAAGCGGGCCTCGACATCGGTCGTACGCCTGAAGTCGCCGTCGTGCACCAGGACCCACTCGCCGTCGGCCGTCGGCTGGAAGTCCATCTCGATGTAGTCGGCCCGCTGCCGCACGGCGCTGCGGAACGCGTCCAGGGTGTTCTCCGGATGGTTGAGCGAGTCGCCGCGCCAGGCCATCACTCCGACCGGCCTGCTCCCGAGGGCGTAGACGGCCGCTGAGGATCCCACGAACGCCGGCGCCCCGTGATGCGCCCGGGCGATCGTCCGGAAGCGCGTCTTCGCCACCTCCCGGGTCCTGAAGACGTACGTCGCATGGCCGGTCGCGCCGGTGGTGAGGTGGGCTACGTTCGTCCAGCCGTCGCCGCCTTCGCGCTGGAGGGTCAGGACCCGTCCGGGGCGGGCCGGAGCGGCGAAGAGGGTGAGTCGCACTGCGCTTCCGGCGCGCACCGACCTCGCCATGCTGGTCGTGACGGCCTGCTGCTGCCCGAAGAGCGTACGCGGCGCCGAGACCCGCTCCGCCCAGTTCCGCCCCTCACGCTCGACGCCGGGAGCGAAGACCCGCCAGCGCATCCTCCATGAGGACTGGCTCACGATGAAGGAGTAGTGACCGGATTGTGCGGCGAACTGCTTCTGCACGGGTTCCCAGTCGCCGTCGTGGTAGCGCTGCAGCCGGACCACCCGGCTCACGCCGGGCCCGAGCGAGCCGCTCAGCCTGAACGACTCACCCAGGATCGGCCGGGAGACGCTGGCGGTCGGCGCGGCGACCGAGAGCTCGGTGGAGGCGCCGGTGGCGGCTGAGGCCGGGTTGACGGCGGCGGGCCCCAGGATCAGCGTCAGGGCCGCGAGGATCGCAACCAGGCGGGCATAGGCGTGTGGGGGCACGCGCAGTGAGGTTAAAGGATCGATCGGGGCCACCTGCACCCGGTATCCCGATTAGGTCACTGAAGATACATTCTGACGGTATCAATCGTGTCGGCCTCTGCCGGCGACTTGTCCTCGCGATACCGCACGACCCGGGCGAACCGCAGCGCGACGCCGCCCGGATAGCGCGTCGAGCGCTGCACCCCGTCGAAGGCGATCTCGACCACCTGCTCGGGGCGGACCTTCACCTGCCAGTCGTCGGTGCCCCCGACGGCGAGCTCGGTGAAACGCTCGGTCTGCCACGCCAGCATCTGGTCGGTCATGCCCTTGAACGTCTTGCCGATCATCACGAACTCGCCGTCGGCGCCCCGGGCGCCGAGGTGGATGTTGGAGAGCCAGCCCTTGCGGCGTCCCGAGCCCCACTCGATGCCGATGACGACCAGGTCGAGGGTGTGGACGGGCTTGACCTTGATCCAGCCCGAGCCGCGCCGCCCCGCCTCCCAGGGCAGGCCGACCCCCTTGACGACGACGCCCTCGTGGCCGGCGGCGAGCACGTCGGTGGCGAACCGCTCCGCCTCCTCGGTGTCCACCGTGACCAGCCGCGGCGCCCGATGCCGCTCGGGGACGACCCGGTCGAGCTCGGTGAGGCGCTGGTCGAGGGCCAGGTCGATGAGGTCGCGGCCGTCGACGTGGAGGATGTCGAAGAAGTACGGCGCGACGACCGTGTCGGCCGCCGACCGGGTCGCGGTGCGCGAGGCGGTCTCCTGGAACGGCCGCGGCCGCCCGTCGGGGCCCAGCGTCATCGCCTCGCCGTCCAGCACGAGCGTGTCGGCCGGGAAGGAGGCGACGATCTCCGCAACCTCGGGCAGCCGCGCGGTGATGTCCTCCAGGGTGCGGGTCGCGATGCGTACCTCCGAGCCCGACTTGTGGGCCTGGATTCGGATGCCGTCGAGCTTCGTGTCGACCACGACCGCCTCGCCGAGCTTGGCCATGGCCTCCTCGACCGAGCCCGCCGACGAGGCGAGCATCGGCAGCGCGGGCCGTCCCACGACCAGGCCGACCTCGGCGAGCGCCTCCTCACCGTCGAAGGCGAGCCCAGCGACCACCACGGTCGAGCCGGCCAGCATCGCGGCGCGGCGTACGGCGGGCAAGGGCACCCCGGCCGCCACCGCGAGCGCTTCCTGCACGAGCGAGTCGAGCGCCCCCTGACGTACCTCTCCGGTGATCACGCCCCGCAGCCACGCCTGCTCCGCGGTCGTCGCCGCGCCGAAGAGTGTCTCGGCCTCGGCTGCCCGGGCGACCTGCGAGCCCGAGCCCGCCAGCAGCGACATCCGTTCGAACGCCTCGTGCACGTCGCTCACAGTGAGCGTCGCCTCCGCCGCGGGCGAGGGGAGCGTGGTGAGCGAACGCCACCCCAGTCCCGTACGTCGCTGCAGCAGTGTGCCGGCGAGGTAGGCGGTCACCACCGGCAGCTCATTGCGCGTGGCCGCGCCGAGGCATTCCGCCAGCGCGGCGACCTTCGCCTTCCGCGACCGGGTCGCGGCGACGGCGTTCGAGGTGGAGACGATGTCGGCGAGCAGCATGCTCCCAGTGAACATCACGCCACCGACACTTTCCCAGGAATCCTAAGCGGCCGCCTGGTGGTCCGGATCGCGCCCGAGGAGGCGCAGCGCGTCGTTCCATGGGTCTTCGCCCTGCTCGGCGAGCGGCGCGGCGAACACCGGTGTCCCACCCGGTCTTGAGGCGATCTGCCGGGCCATGTCGAGGACGAAGGTGACGGTGACATCTGCCGGCCGGTAGGTCTTCCCGAGCGCCGTCGCGACGTCCCAGGCGTGCACGGCGGCGTCGAGGAGCTGCATGCCCAGTGCGACCGCGGCGGTCGGGTGGAAGCCGAACTCGGCGAGGTGGATCGTCGCCTCCGGGTCGGCGGCGCCGAACGCGTTCCGAACCCGGGTGGCCGAGTCCTGCCACGTCCGAGCGACGTCGTCGCCGGCGACCGGCACGGACTCGTACGCACCCACCGGCGCGTCGCCGTCGGTGACCGCAGCGGCGAAGCCGAGGTTCTGTCCGACCATGTGGCCGAACAGGTCCGCGAGGTCCCACCCCGCGCACGGGGTGGGAGCCGTCAGATCGCCGGCCCCGGAAGCCAGCACCGTGATGTCGTCGAGGGCGCGGTCGTAGGCAGTGAGGATCTCCGTAAAAGTAAGCATACGTAGATCGTAAGCATCCGTAGATGATATGTCGAGCGGTTAGGATTCTGCGGTGGATCGACCCGAGCTCGGCTTCCTGCTGTCCCGTCTCATGCGCGAGGTGATGGCCCGCGAGAAGCCGATCCTCGACGCCGCGGGTCTGGAGATGTGGGACTACGCGGTGCTGAGCGCGCTGGCCGACTCGGACGCGCCCACCCAGGCGCAGCTCGCCGCCACGACCGGCCGCGACAAGACTCGCCTGATCGGCAACCTGGACCGCCTCGAGGCCCAGGGCATGGTCGCGCGCGAGCCCGACCCGGCCGACCGCCGCAACCGGATCGTGTCCCTGACCCCGGCCGGCTCTCGGGTCCTCCGCAGCTGCCGCGACGCCATCGGGACGATGGAGACCGAGCTGCTGGCGGATCTCGATCCGGCCGACCGGGCGGCGTTCGAGCGCGCACTGACCGCACTCGCCAACACCGAGCGCTGAGCCGCTCCGCCTATCCTCGCCCCATGTCGCTTGCTACCGCCCGCTCCTGGATCGAGTCCGAGTTCCCCGCCCTGCTGGCGCGTCGCCGCGTGCCGGCGGCGGCTGTCGGGGTGCTCCAGGACGGCCAGGTCATCGACCACGCCTGCGGCATCCTCAACCTCGAGACCGGTGTGGAGGCGACCACCGACTCGCTGTTCCAGGTCGGCTCGATCACCAAGCTGTGGACCACCGACCTGGTGATGCAGCTGGTCGACGAGGGCCGGGTCGGCCTCGACGACGAGATCAGGCGCCACCTGCCGGGATTCGCGGTCGCCGACGAGGAGGCGTCCGCGACGATCACGATCCGTCAGCTGCTCTCCCACACGGCCGGCTTCGAGGGCGACATCTTCACCGACCACGGGCCGGGCGATGACGCGGTCGAGCGGTTCGTCGCGTCCATGGGCGACCTGCCGCAGATCTTCGCCCCGGGGGAGCGGTTCTCCTACTCCAACGCGGGCTTCGCTGTGCTCGGACGCCTGGTGGAGGTGCTGCGCGGCACCACCTGGGACCGGGCGCTCCAGGAGCGTCTCGCCGCACCGTTGGGCCTCACCCATATCGCCACCACGGCCTACGACGCGATCAGGTTCCGTGCGGCGATGGGCCACATCGACCCCGCTCCCGACCATGTCCTGCGACCGGGACCGGCGTGGGGGATGGCACGGGCGAGCGGCCCGGTCGGCGCGATGCTGTCGATGCGCGTACGCGATCTGCTCGGCTTCGCCGCCATGCATCTCGACGGCGGGACGGCACCTGACGGCACCCGCGTTCTCTCGGCGGCCTCCTGCGCCGAGGTGCTCACCCGACAGGTCGACCATCCCGCATCGACTCGATCCGACGCGCGCGGTCTGGGCTGGTCCCTCGACGACATCAGCCAGGGGCTCGTCGGCCACGACGGCCAGACGATCGGGCAGTCGGCCTTCTTCCGGATGGTGCCCGAGCACGGGCTGGCGGTCGCGCTGCTCACCAACGGCGGCGACACCTACGGGCTCTACCACGACGTCGTCGGCCACCTTCTCGACGACCTCGCGGGCGTCCGGATCGCGCCAGACCCGGTGCCGCCGCCGCAGCCGCCCTCCGGCTTCGACGCCGGCCGGCTCCTCGGCACCTACCGCGCCCGCATCGTCGACTGGACGCTGCGCCAGAACCCTGACGGCCGGCTGTGGGTCGAGGAGATCCCCGGCCCCGAGGGCGTCGCCATCGGCGACGAACCGCAGAGCTACGAGGTCCTTCCGTACGCCACCGACCAGGTCGTCACCGCCGACGCGCTCCACGGCGTACGCCGGGTCTTCGGCTTCACCGGCCGCGACCCTGCCGGCCGGGCGACCCATCTGACCACCAGCCGGGTCTTCCCGCGGGCTAACCTCGGGATATGAGCGCGCAGCGGACGGTCCGTCCCGGCTACGCCGTCGGCCTCGCCTCGATGCTGCGGCCGCTTCGGCGTGGGCTGGGCGACCCGACGTACAAGATCCTCGGCGAGGACCACTGGCGAGCCATCCGTACGCCACAGGGCCCCGCCACGCTCAGGCTGCGCCAGCGCGACGCCGAGGTGGAGTCCGAGGCCTGGGGCGAGGGTGCGGAGTGGGCGCTGGAGCACGTCCCCGGACTGCTGGGTGCGAACGACCGCCCCGAGGAGTTCCACACCGACGACCCGCTGCTCGCGGGCCTGCTGGAGCGCTTCGAGGTGCCACGCTTCGGACGTACGGGACTGGTGATGGAGGCGCTGGTGCCCTCGATCATCGAGCAGAAGGTGACCAACAACGAGGCGTTCCGCGGCTTCGGAAACCTGGTCAGGCGCTTCGGTGAGGTCGCCCCCGGCCCGGGGGCCGATCACGGGCTGCGCCTGCAGCCGACACCCGAGAAGCTCCGGGCCATCCCCAGTTGGGACTGGCTGCGCCTGCCGGTCGATCCGGCCCGGTCCAAGGCTGTCCTCCAGGCCGCCCGGGTCGCGACGGCGGTCGAGCGGACCGCCGGTCTCCCGGGTGAGGAGGTCGAGCGGCGGCTCACCACCATCCCGGGCATCGGGGAGTGGACCGTCGCCGAGGTGCGGCAGCGGGCGCTCGGCGACCCCGACGCGGTCAGCTTCGGTGACTACCATCTGGCCAAGGACGTCGGCTGGGCGCTGACCAACGAGGCCTGGGACGACGACCGGCTACGCGACTATCTGGAGCGGTTCCGCCCGCATCGTGCTCGTGTGGTCGCCCTCATCTACCGCGGTGCCGGGAAGCGGCCTCGTCGGGGCCCCAAGATGTCGCCGCGGACACACCTGCCTTCTTGAGTGCCGACTCGGCAAGCCTTCATAGCAGCGGTCGCAGGGGAGTGAGGACCAGCTCGGTGAACTTGCGGTGGATCTCGCGGGAGGCCCACTCGTCGGCGGTCAGCTCGATCGCGTTGGACTCGTCGCGGGAGAAGATCTCCTCCATCTGCTTGGCGACGTCGCGGTCGAAGATCTCCAGGTTGATCTCGTAGTTGCCGGTCAGCGAGAGCCGGTCGATGTTGGCGGTGCCGACCGTCGACCAGAAGCCGTCGACGGTGGCGGTCTTGGCGTGGATCATCGCGTCCTTGAACCGCAGGATCCGCACTCCTGAGCCGAGCAGCTGGGAGAAGTAGCCGCGCGAGATCCAGTCGACGACGATGTGGTTCGACTTCAGCGGCAGCAGGATGCGTACGTCGACCCCGCGCTGCGCCGCGGCCTTGAGCGCGTCCACGAAGTCCTCGTCGGGGACGAAGTAGGCGGTGGTCAGGTAGATGTTGCGGGAGGCCCGGTTGATCGCCTCGAGGTACATCGACCGGATCGGGAACATCCACAACCGGGGCACGTTGCGGTGGAACCGGAGATCGGGCTCCCACGACGGTGCGGTCTCGATGAGCAGCGGCCCCTCGGTGTCGTTGCTGTGGGTCAGCGGGTGCGGCCGCCGCCGGTTGAGGTTCCAGAAGTCGGCGAACGCGCGCCGCAGGTCCCAGACACCGGGGCCGGTGATGCGCACGTGCGTGTCGCGCCACTCGGTGGCGTACGCGGTCCCGATGTTGTAGCCGCCGACGAACCCGACCGTGTCGTCGACGACCAGGATCTTGCGGTGGTCGCGTCCGTAGCGGGAGAGGTCGAAGAAGCGCCACCCCGCCGCGTAGGTGGGATAGCGCAGGACGTGCATCCCCTCGGGGAAGCGCTTGAACCGGGAGGGCACCACGAGGTTGGCGAGCTCGTCGTAGATGCAGTAGACGTCGACGCCTCGTTCGGTCGCCGAGGCCAGCGCCTGCTTGAACCGCTGGCCGACCTCGTCGCCCTTCCAGATGTACGTCTCGAGGAAGATCTGCTTCTTCGCGCCGTCGATGGCGGCGATCATGTCCTCGTAGAGGTCGTTGCCGAACGTGTAGGTGGTGACCGTGCCGTCGCCGACGCTGTTGGTCAGCGGTGGCGTCACCGGGAACGGCTTGCCCCTGAGGCCGCGCTTTCCTCGGGTGCGGTAGCCGTCGACGAGGCTCATCACGACAGCCAGCGCCACCGGCACGCCGAAGACGGCGAGGAGCAGGCGGCGTAGGAACCTCATGACGCCCCCCGGCGACAGTCTCATCACAGCCCCCAATCTAACTGGCTCAGCGCGGCGAGACACACCGGTGCGGACTTCTGGCCCCGTCGAGGGCTCCGACGCGTGCGATCGCACGTTCAGGCCCAGCATGCGAGAGCAGGCCTTCTCCGACCGTGGCGCAGGGGTGGCGGATCCTGTGATCCGCGTCACCTACCGACGGGTAAGTCGTTGTGCAGGAATACCTCCCACCCTGTTCCCGGGCATGTCGCGGCGGGTCGTTGCCCTCAGAACTGAAACATGTTCTACTACAGGCTTGAAACGTGAGCCGAGTCACAAGACCACGCGAAAGGTGAAGGATGGCAGTGCAGTTCGCATCGCTGGTCCGAGGTGTCGGCGGGATGGGCCTGATGACCGGAGAGGTCGTCAAGGGGACGTTCACGACCAAGTTCCAGATGCGGGAGTTCCTCGAGCAGGCCTGGTTCATCACGAGCGTCACGTTGCTGCCCGCGGTGCTGGTCTCGATCCCGTTCGGGGCGGTCATCTCGCTACAGGTCGGCAACCTCGCCGGCCAGCTCGGAGCACAGTCGTTCGCGGGGGCGACGGCGGTGCTCGCGGTGGTCAGGGAGGCGGCGCCGATGGCGGCCGCGCTGATCATCGCCGGGGCCGCCGGGTCGGCGATCTGCTCCGACATGGGATCGCGCAAGATCCGTGAGGAGATCGACGCGATGGAGGTGCTGGGCATCGACCCGGTGATCCGGCTGGTGATCCCGCGGGTCCTCGCGTGCCTGTTCGTCTCGGTGATGATCAACGGGATCGTGATCGCGACCGGCATCGGTGGCGGCTACTTCTTCACCGTGATCGTCCAGGGCGGCTCGGCCGGTGCGTTCCTGTCGAGCTTCACCGCGCTGGCTAGCCTTCCCGACCTCTACATCTCGATGGTCAAGTCGGCCCTGTTCGGGTTCCTGGCGGCGATCATCGGCGCCTACAACGGCCTCAACGCCCAGGGTGGTCCCAGCGGCGTCGGCCGAGCGGTCAACGAGGCCGTGATCATCGCGTTCATGATGCTGTTCGTCCTCAACTCCATCATGACCGCTGTCTACTTCCAGATCGTTCCTCAGGACGGGTTGTGATCCCCCGGTGACCAACACGATTGCCCAGGTGGGCAACCAGATCGTCAAGGAGCAGCGCCATGCCGTCGAGGGCTATGGCGACCAGCTGCTCTTCTACGTCAAGGCCCTGGCCTGGGCGCCCCGCACCATCCGCCGCTACAAGCGGGAGGTGCTCAACATCCTGGCCGAGGTCGCCTTCGGCGCCGGTGGCCTGACGATGATCGCCGGCACCGTCGGCGTGATCGCGTTCATGGCCTTCTTCGCGGGCTCCGAGGTCGGCATCCAGGGCTACGCCAGCCTGAGCCAGATCGGTGTCGCGAAGTTCTCCGCGTTCATCTCGGCGTTCTTCAACACCCGCGAGGTGGCTCCGCTGATCTCCTCGATCGCGCTGGCCGCGACCGTCGGCTGCGGCTACACGGCGAGGCTGGGAGCGATGCGGATCTCGGAGGAGATCGACGCGCTCGAGGCGATGGGCGTGCCGAGCCTTCCCTACCTGGTCACCACCCGGATGATCGCCGGGTTCCTGGCCGTCATCCCGCTCTACATCGTCGCCCTGTGCGCCTCCTACCTCAGCCCGCGGCTGATCACGACGCTGATGTACGGGCAGTCGGGCGGGACGTACGACCACTACTTCCTGGCGTTCCTGCCACCGATCGACATCCTCTACAGCTTCCTGAAGCTGATCATCCTCGCGGTCGCGATCATCCTGATCCACTGCTACTACGGCTACACCGCCTCCGGCGGCCCGGCCGGGGTCGGCATCGCGGTCGGCAAGGCGATCCGTACGTCCATCGTCACCGTCGTGGTCGCGGACTTCTTCCTGAGCTTCGCGATCTGGGGCTCGACGACCACGGTCCGGATCACGGGATGAGGTGGGCAGCCAGATGTTGATGGGCATCCAGCGCGACACCCGCGCCGAGCACACCAAGCTCTTCGTCTCCGGGATCGCCTTCACGGTGACCCTCGCCCTGCTGGTCACGCTCTGCATCGCGATCTACCAGAAGGCGTTCGTGCAGTTCACCACCGTCAGCGTCGAGGCCGACCGGGCCGGCCTGCAGCTGCCTCGCTACGGCGACGTACGCATGCACGGCGTCATCGTCGGCCAGATCCGCGAGATCAACCAGGACGGCAAGAAGGCCGTCATCGAGCTCGGTCTGGAGCCGGAGCAGGCCGAGCAGATCCCCGCCAACGTCAGCGTCGCGATCAAGCCGACGACGCTGTTCGGGCAGAAGTATGTCGAGTTCATCGACCCCGAGGGGGAGCGGACCGGCGCGCTGAGCGACGGCACCGTGATCCCCGCCGACCGGGTCCGCACCAGCGTCGAGCTCGACGTGATCCTGGCCCGGCTCTTCCCGCTGCTGAAGTCGATCCGTCCACAGGACCTCAACAGCACCCTGCACGCCCTCGCCACCGCGCTCTCCGGCAACGGGGAGAAGCTCGGCGAGACCATGGTCCAGCTCAACGACTACCTCGAAGAGATGAACGTCCACCTCCCCACACTCGAACGCGATCTCGAGGACATGGCCGACGTCGCCGAGACGTACTCCATGGCCGCGCCCGACCTGGTCAAGGTCCTCGAGAACACCACGACCACCGCCAACACCGTCACCGAGCAGCGCGCCCGCCTGGGCGGCCTGCTCACCTCCGTGACCGGAGTCGCCGACACCTCCAAGAACCTGCTCGCCGAGAACGAGAAGGCGATCAGGTACGAGACCGAGCTGGCGGTGCCGCTGCTCAAGCTGCTCTCCGACTACTCGCCGGAGTACACCTGCCTGCTCAAGGGCCTCGACGACTACACCGAGCTGCTGGCGACCGTCTTCCAGCAGAACCGCGTGCGCCAGACCATGGTCCTCGACGGCACCCAGAAGCCGGCGTACGGCCGTGACGACCGCCCCGAATGGGGCGAGATCGGCCACGGCCCGTGGTGCGACGGCCTGCCGAACCCACAGGTGCCGGCCGGCCCGAACGAGCTGGAGAACGGCACCGAGGACGTCCCGTGGGCACCAGGGAACGGGGGTCTGCAGTGAACAAGCGCGATCTGAAGACCACGGTCGCCGGGACCAAGCTGGTGATCTTCACCGTTCTCTCGATCCTCGTCACCGGCACCCTGGCCTCGATCATGGGCAACGTCGGCTTCGGCGACCGGGTGCCCTACCGGGCCGAGTTCACGACCGCCTCGGGTCTGAGCGAGGGAGACGATGTACGCGTCGCCGGCATCACCGTGGGGGAGGTGCTCGCCGTCGAGATCGAGGGTGGCGACCACGCGATGGTCACCTTCCGGGTCGACAGGACGGTGCCGCTGACGACCGCCAGCGGCGCCCAGGTGCGCTACCTGAACCTCGTCGGCGACCGCTACCTGGCGCTCACCCAGGACGCCGGCTCCCAGGAGACCGGGTCCGACGCGACCCCGTTGCGCCAGGGACAGGCCCTCGCGATGGCCAACACCACTCCGGCGCTCGACCTGACCGAGCTCTTCAACGGCTTCCAGCCGCTCTTCCAGGCGCTGCAGCCCAAGGACGTGAACAAGCTCTCGCTCAACCTGATCCGGGTGCTTCAAGGGGAGGGCGGCACGGTCGCCAGCCTGCTGTCCGAGACGGCCGAGCTGACCAGCGCCCTGGCCGAGCGCGACCAGCTGATCGGCGACGTGATCACCAACCTGTCCAAGACGCTCAACACCGTCAACGAGCACCACACCGAGCTGGCCGAGCTCATCCAGCAGCTCAGCGGCTGGATGAAGGACCTGGCGCGCGACAAGGAGGCGATCGGCGACTCGATCTCCTCGATCGGCGACCTCACCGACGAGCTGGCCGGGCTGCTCACCGACGTACGCCCGTTCCTCAAGGAGGACATCAAGCAGCTCAAGCGGGTGGTGGACATCCTGAACAAACCAGGCAACCAGAAGCTGCTCGACAAGACGCTCGAGCGGCTCCCTGAGACCCTCGAGTCGCAGGCGCGGATCGGTAGCTACGGCTCCTGGTACAACTACTACCTCTGCGACCTCGACTTCTCGATCAAGCTGCCCTCGCTCGGTGAGCTGCTCGACAACTCGCCCGCCGTCAAGGCGATCCAGAAGCAGCTCGACAACGTGGCCTTCTACAGCCGGGCGGAGAGGTGCAAGCTCTGATGGCACATCACTCCGACACCCAGCTCACGCGCACCGGCGTCATCACGATCGTGGCGATCGCGCTGGCGCTGACCGCGGCGTTCAACCTGCGCAAGCTCCCGTGGTTCTCCGGCACCACCTACCAGGCCGAGTTCTCCGACACCAGCGGCCTGCACGTGGGCAACCGGGTGGAGATCGCGGGCATCCGGGTCGGCCGGGTCAGCGACATCGAGATCGAGGGCGCCAAGGTGGTCGTCTCGTTCTCGGTCGAGGGCACCGAGATCGGCCATCGCAGCGAGGCCTCGATCGGCGTGCTCAACCTGTTGGGGGAGAAGTACCTCGACATCACCCCGCAGGGCGGCCGCAACCTCGATGCCGGCTCGAAGATCCCGCTGGCCCGCACCAGCGCCGGCAGCGACATCGTCGGCACGTTCGGCGATCTCGCCGAGACGACCGAGGCCATCGACACCCAGCAGCTGGCCAAGGCGCTGACCACGATGTCGGGCACGCTCGACAAGGCCGGGCCCGAGGTACAGGGCGCCTTCCAGGGCATCGCCGCGCTCTCCCAGACGATCGCCGCCCGCGGCGACGAGCTGGAGTCGCTGCTGCAGGATGCCGAAAAGGTCGTCCAGCTCGTCAACCAGCGCAAGCAGGACATCGTCAGCGTGATGGAGAACGGCGACCAGGTCTTCGCCGAGCTCATCCAACGCCGCCAGGCGATCCACCAGCTGCTGGTCAACGCCACCGCCCTGGCCGAGCAGCTGCAGGCCCTGGTGAAGGAGAACCAGAAGCAGATCGGGCCCGCGCTGGACGCGCTCAACCAGGCGCTGAAGTTCCTCAACGCCCGCGACGAGGACCTGACCAAGACCATCCAGAACTACGGGCCGTACGCGTCGATCCTGATCAACATCATCGGCACCGGCCCCTGGTTCGACGCCTACCTCGCCAACCTGACCGGCATCGTGAGCGGCGAGTTCGTGCCCGGACGACGACCAGGGATCGTGGAATGACAAAGAACTTCTGGGGCCGAAAGTGGGCCGCGCTGCCGATCGCGCTCGTGCTGATGTGCGGGCTGCTGCTCGTCTCCGAGGTCGCGTCGCCCGACACCAAGATGGTGACCGTCAGCTTCCCCCAGGCGGTGAGCGTCTACGAGGGCTCCGACGTGGTCATCATGGGCGTCAAGGTCGGCAAGGTCGCCTCGCTGGAGCCGAAGGGCGACCACGTGAAGGTCGTGATCGAGTACGAGAGCGACTACAAGCTCCCCAACGACGTGAAGGCGGCAATCGTCACCCCGACGCTGGTCGCCGACCGGTTCGTGCAGTTGACCCCGGCGTACACCGGAGGGCCGGCCATGGCCGACGGCGGTGAGATCCCGATCGAGCGTACGGCGGTCCCGGTCGAGCTCGACCGCATCTACGCCAGCCTCTCCGAGCTCACCACTGCGCTGGGACCCAACGGCGCCAACAAGAACGGCGCGCTGAGCGACGTCCTGCGTGAAGGAGCCGACGCCCTGGAGGGCAACGGCAAGATCGGCAACCAGGCGATCGCCGACATGTCCGAGGCAGCCCAGGTGCTCGGCGGCAACTCCGAGCAGCTCTTCAGCACCCTCTCCCAGCTCTCCGAGGTCACCCGGACGCTGGCCCGCAACGACGACACCACCGAGAAGTTCCTGACCGACCTCGGGACCGTCTCCACCCAGCTGGCAGGGGAGAGCGACGAGCTCGACCAGGCGCTCGCCGCGATCGCGCAGGCGGTCAGGGTGACGAAGTCCTTCGTGGAGAACAACCGCGACGCCCTGGTCGGCGACGTCAAGGAGCTCAACAAGACGCTCAACATCTTGGCCAAGGAGAAGGAGACTCTCGGCACCGTCATCGACCTGGCGCCGCTCGGGATCGGCAACCTGGCCGAGTCCTTCGACCCGGCGTCGGGCTCAGTCGGCTTCCGGCTGCAGGTCGGGCCGATCGGCTCGGATCTGTCCAACATCCTCTGCATGGTCGTGGAGAACGACAAGATCCCGGGGGCCAAGGAGATCTGCGCACTGTTCAAGGCGCTGCTGCCGACCGGGTCGACCGCGCCGGTGGGCAAGGCGCTGACCGACGCCGCTGCGCCGACCGACCGTGACACCGCCTCCGGGCTGCCGATCGGGCCGACGAACGGCACCAAGGCCAAGCAGTCGGAGGTGGAGCCCGAGGTGGTCACCCAGGGCGGCATCACCGAGCTCAGCGGCTCGCTCCAGGAACTGATGTCGGGAGGCAAGAGATGAGGACGAGAGTCTTCCTGGCCATGGTCGGCCTCGTCGCGATGGCGAGCGGGTGCGGCGTACAGGCCTATGACCTGCCGCTACCCGGCAAGGAGGTCGGCGAGGGCGACGGCTATGTCGTCACCGCGGAGTTCAACGACGTCGTCGACGTGGTGCCTCGCACCAAGGTGATGGCCAACGACGTGCCGGTCGGTCAGGTCGACAAGGTCGAGCGGGAGGGCTGGCACGCGAAGGTCACCATGACCCTGCGCAAGAACATCGAGCTCCCGGCCGACGCGCTGGCCAACGTACGCCAGACCAGCCTGCTCGGGGAGAAGTACATCGCCCTGGTGGCGCCCGAGGGGTCCACCATCGCCAGCGCCGGCAGGCTGGGCGACGGCGCCACCATCGGCCTGGACCGCACCAACCGCAACCCCGAGGTCGAGGAGGTGCTCGGCGCGCTCTCCTTCCTGCTGGCAGGCGGCGGCGTCGGGCAGCTGAAGACGATCAGCGACGAGCTCAACACCATGATGGACGGGCGCACTGGCGACATGCGGGCGCTGCTGGGCAACCTGGAGACCACGGTCGCCTCGCTCAACCAGCAGAAGGGCTCGATCATCAAGGCGATGGAGCAGGTCGACCGGCTGACCCGCACCCTCAACAAGGAGTCCGAGAAGATCGAGGCGGCCATCGACTCCTTCGGGCCGGCGCTCGAGGTGCTCCGCCAGCAGCACGCCGACCTGATGAAGATGATGAAGGCGCTCGACCGGCTCGGTGTCGTCGCGACCCGGGTGATCAACCAGAGCGGCGCCAACCTGACCACGGCGCTGGACGAGCTGGCACCGACGCTGCGCGAGCTCGCCGACGCCGGTGACTCGCTGCCGCGCGGCCTGATGATGGCGGCCAGCTTCCCGTTCCCCGAGAACGCGTCGGGGCTGGCGATGGGTGACTACTCCAACGCGCTGTTCCACATGGATCTCGACCTCGGCAAGCTGGTCGGCAGCCTCACCAACGGCGAGTCCAGCGGCATCATCCCGCAGGTCTTCCAGATCTGCCTGTCCTACTCCAAGGGCTGCGAGGCGATCCAGCCGCTGGCCAAGGCGCTGTGCGACCTGACCAACCTGCAGCTGGTCTGCTCGGTGGTCGGCAAGGAGGACACCGCGGCGAAGCCGGGGGAGAAGACGCCGAAGCTGCCCGACATCTCCGACCTGCTGCCCAAGAGCTCGACCTCGACCAAGACGCCGGGGCTCAACGACCTGGTGCCGGAGATCGCCGAGGGCCTCTCGAGCCCGACCGACGCCGAGTCGCCCACGGCCGAGCCGACCACCGGGGGCCTGGCCGGCCTCCTCGGACTGCTGGGAGGCGGCAGCTGATGACACGGAGCGTCCGCAACAAGCTGGTCATCTTCCTCATCCTCGCCGCGGTCGGGATCTTCTACGTCTCGGCTGCCTACCTCGGGCTCGTCGACCGGGTCCTGGGCCGCCACGTCGAAGTCTCGGTCGACCTGCCCGCCTCTGGTGGCCTCTACGAGGGCAGCGAGGTCAACTACCGCGGCGTCGGCATCGGCCGGGTCGCCTCGATGACCGTCACCGATGAGGGCGTACGCGCCGAGCTGGAGCTCGACCCCGGCACCGAGGTGCCGCGGGACGCCGAGGTGGAGGTGCACAACCTCTCGGCGGTGGGGGAGCAGTACATCAACTTCATCCCCGAATCCGCCTCTGGGCCCTACCTCGCCGAGGGCGACGTCGTGACCGCCGGGCCGGAGTCGATGCCCGGCACCACCGACGAGCTGCTCACCGAGCTGAACAGCTTCACCACCTCGATCAACGGCGAGGACCTGAGCACCGTCGTCGCCGAGCTCGGCACGCTGTTCCGCGGCAACGCCGAGAACCTGCGTACGCTGCTCGACTCGGGCTCCACGCTGGTCGACCAGGCCTCCGCGCATCAGAAGGAGACCGTGCGGCTGCTCAACACCAGCCAGACCGTGCTCCAGACGCAGAAGGAGCACAGTGGCGACATCCGGGAGTTCGCCGACGGGCTCGAGGAGGTCACCGCGACGCTGGACAAGCGCGACCCGGAGCTGCGCGAGATCCTGCAGGGCGGCGAGGCGACCGCGGTCCAGGTGCAGTCGCTGCTCGACGGTCTGCAGCCGCTCCTGCCGGTCTTCCTGGCCAACCTCAGCACCGTCAACGAGGTGCTCACCGCCCGGCTGCCCGCGATCGAGCAGACCCTGGTGACCTTCCCGCGCGTCGTGGCGACAGGGTGGACCGGCTCGCCCGGTGACGGCTACGGTCACCTGTCGATGGGCTTCGTCTACACCACACCGCCGTGCCAGGAGGGCTACAAGCCCGCCGACCAGTGGATCCCCGGCACGGTGATGGAGGACCAGCCGCTCTATCCGGCCAAGTGCACCGACGAGCGCGCCCAGCCCGGCTATGAGGGCGACAACCCGATCATGCAGCGCGGTGTCAACATGGTGCCCGAGCCCGAGGGCGTGGGTAAGTACGTCACGACCTACGACCCGAAGACCGGGCGCACCAAACTTCCCGATGGAAAGACGGTCACGATGTCCACCCCGACCGATGACGGAGGCCTGGTCTCCGCCCTGTCCGACGATTCCTGGCGATCGATGATCCTGGGAGAGGAGTGAGCCCGGTGCCTGAACCTGTCGAATCGGCCAACAATCCCCTCGATGTGAAGCTCTCGGTCGCCAGACTGGGGCGGGTCAACACCGTGCTCGCGGCGGTGGTGGTGGTCCTGGTCGTGCTGGCCGCGGCCGTCTTCATCGGCGGCGCCCGGGTGCTGCCCTGGACGACGCCCGCCGAGGCCGCGGCCGCCGACTACGACGAGGTGAAGGCGGTCGCCGAGGACGGCGTGATCGCCTTCCTCGACGTCGACTACCGCGACATGGACCCGAGGATCCAGGCCGTCAAGGAGATCTCCACCGGCACCTTCGGCAAGGAGTACACCGCCATCGCCGAGCAGATCCGGCAGGCCGCGATCCCCGCCCAGACCATCTCCAAGGGCAAGGTCAAGCAGGTCGGCATCCGCGCGATCGGGTCGAAGAAGGCGGTCGTGCTGGTCGCCGTGGACTCGGTCGTCACCAGCAGCCAGACCGCTGAGCTGAAGAAGAGCGACACCTGCCCCTACGAGGGTGCGCGGTGCTCGAAGTACCGCTTCAAGGTGTCGCTGGCCAAGACGAAGGACGGATGGCGCATGTCCGACCTGGCAGGAGTCAACTGATGACAGGCATACGAGCGAACGGATCGGTCTCCACCGGTCAGAAGGAGTGCCCCTTCTGCGCGGAGACGATCAAGGCGGCCGCGATCAAGTGCCGTTACTGCGGGTCCGACCTGCTTCCTCCGGCCGATGAGCCGGACGAGGACGTACGTGACCAGGTCGCTGCTCCGCAGGAGAGCGAGGTCGGCGCGGCGGAGCCCGAGGACGCCGAGACCGACACCGCAGAGCCTCAAGCTGAGGTTGAGGGTGAGAGTGATTCCGAGGAGCGCGCCGGGCTCGCCGAGCGGTGGCTGGGTGACGGGAGTCGGGTGCTGACAGCCGTTCTCGGCGTACTCGTCCTGGTGGCCGGCGGTCTGTTGTGGCTGGCCGTCGACATGGCTTCGAACGACGACGTGGCGCCGAACGGGGAGCTGACCGCGGCCGGGTCCCGGGCGGCGATCATGGAGCACTCGGTCGACCTGGCGCAGACGGTGATGTCCTACCAGGCCGCCAGCGCGGAGAAGGACATCGCGGCGGCGAAGAAGCTGATGACGCCGGCGATGCAGAAGGACTACGAGAAGACGCTGCCCGGCGAGGACAAGCGCAAGGAGCAGGCCGACCTCGGTATCAAGGTCGACGCCGAGGTGGCGCCGCTCTCCGAGGAGGGTGCGAAGGCGGCCGAGGAGGGCAAGGCCTGCGTCGACGAGGACTGTGCCGCCTCCATCATCTCGGCCACCGAGGAGTCCGCGAAGGTGCTGCTCTTCGTCAACCAGAGCGCGACCGCGCCGAAGACGAAGAACACCGTGGTCAGCCCGACCTGGGAGGTGCTGACGCTGGTCAAGGACGACGGCGGCTGGCTGATCTCCGAGATGAAGGCCGCCTCCTAGTCGAAGCGGAGCCTGAGGCGGAGGGCCTAGTCTCACCATGAGGTCCCGCCAAGGGATCGCTCCACCCTGATATGGTAGAACGTGTTCTAGTTTCACTGCTCGAGGAGGGCACATGGCCGGCTCACGCCAGTCCGTACAGCTGACCGACGCCGAGATCGAGGACTTCCTCGGCTCGCAGATGAAGGTGCAGGTCGCGACCGTCGGTCCCGACGGCGCTCCGCACCTGACCACGCTGTTCTACGTGCTCGACGAGGGCAGGATCGTCTTCTGGACCTACGGGCCGTCGCAGAAGGTTCGCAACCTGCGGCGTGACCCGCGGGTCACCTGCCTGGTCGAGGACGGCGTCGACTACTTCGAGCTGCGCGGGGTGAGCATCACCGGGCGGGCGAGACTCGTCGAGGACTACGACGAGATCAAGGGCATCGGGTTGCGCGTGATGACCCGGATGGCCGGTGGAGCCGACCTGGGTGAGCTCGGCGAGGACCTGGTCTCGAAGCAGGCGCACAAGCGCGTCGGCATCGTCATCGAGCCCGACAAGGTCGCAAGCTGGGACCATCGCAAGCT
This sequence comes from Nocardioides sp. NPDC004968, assembly GCF_040608935.1. Classification (NCBI taxonomy): domain Bacteria; kingdom Bacillati; phylum Actinomycetota; class Actinomycetes; order Propionibacteriales; family Nocardioidaceae; genus Nocardioides; species Nocardioides sp. NPDC004968. The sequence goes on along the minus strand of NZ_JBEXJF010000012.1, from coordinate 44,434 downwards.
GGGCGCGCTGCCCGGCCAGGGCTCTGTTGATGACGGCTCAACGACGGCGTAAGGACAAAGGAGACGGACATGGCAAAGGTGATCGCGGACTTCGACCTGTGCGAGTCCAACGGGATGTGCGAGGCGTTCGCTCCCGACGTGTTCGAGATCGATGACGACGACTACCTGCAGATCGAGGACCCGACGGTGACCGACGAGAACCGTGGCCGCATCGAGCAGGCCGTGGCCGGCTGCCCCAAGGCGGCCCTGAGGATCGAGGAGTAGCACCACGTGAGCGTTGACCTGGATGGAAGAATCGCGATCGTCACCGGGGCCGGAGCGGGTCTGGGCCGCGCCGAGGCGGTCGCCCTGGCCCGGGCCGGTGCCCGGGTAGTGCTCAACGACCTGCCGGGCGCCGCCGAGGAGGCGGCCGAGGAGATCCGCGGGTTCGGTGGCGAGGCGGTGATCGCGGCCGGCGACGTGAGCGAGCGTGCCACTGCCGACGCGATGATGGCCGCCGCCGTCGACGACCTCGGCGGGCTCGACATCGTGGTCAACAACGCGGGCATCACCCGCGACAAGATGCTCTTCAACATGTCCGACGAGGAGTTCGACCTCGTCGTACGCGTGCACCTCCGCGGCCACTTCCTGCTGACCCGCAACGCCTCGGCCCACTGGCGCTCGGTCGCGAAGTCGACGGGCGCACCGGTGGACGCCGCGGTGGTGAACACCTCCTCGGAGGCGTTCCTGTCCGGGCCTCCAGGACAGGCCAACTACGGTGCCGCGAAGGCGGGGATCACCGCGCTGACGATGTCGACGGCGCGCTCGATGGGCCGTTCCGGCGTACGCGCCAACGCGATCTGCCCGCGGGCCGCGACCGCGATGACCGAGGGCGTGCTATCGGGCGACTCCTACGGGCCCGAGCACGTCGCGCCGCTGGTCACCTACCTCGCCTCGCCGGCTGCCGCCGCGATCACCGGACAGGTCTTCGTCGTCTACGGCGGGATGATCGCCGTCCTCGCGCCACCCACGGTGGCCGAGCGCTTCGACAACGCCGCCTGGGACCAGGACTCGCTCGACAAGCAGGTCGGCGGCTGGTTCGCCGACCGTGACCCCGCGGCCGGGTTCTCGGCCGACTCGATCATGCAGCTGAAGCTGAAAGACCTAGAGGAGCAGTGATGGCACGTCTCGAGGGCAAGACCGCGATCGTGACCGGTGGTGCGCAGGGACAGGGAGCCGCCATCGCGCGCGCCTTCGTCTCCGAGGGCGCCAAAGTGGTGATCGCCGACGTGGCCGACGAGCCCGGAAAGCTGCTCGCCGAGGAGCTGGGGGAGTCCGCGCTCTTCGTGCACCACGATGTGAGCTCGGAGGAGTCCTGGACGGCGCTCGTGGCCGAGACCGCCGAGACGTACGGCCCGGTCAACGTCCTCGCCAACAACGCCGGCATCCTGCGCTTCGGCGAGATCCTGACCCAGCCGGTCGAGGAGTTCGAGCTGCTGTGGCGGGTCAACACCCTCGGCTGCTTCCTCGGGATGCGCTCGGTGATCTCGACGATGAAGGAGAACGGCGGCGGCTCGATCATCAACGCCTCCTCGATCGAGGGCCTGGCCGGGATGGCGTTCGTGGCTGGCTACACCTCCACCAAGTTCGCCATCCGCGGCATGACCAAGGCCGCCGCCCTCGAGCTCGGCCCCAACGGCATCCGGGTCAACTCCGTGCACCCCGGCATGATCGACACTGGGATGACCCGCGGCGTCGGTGCTGATGACGCCGCGATGGAGTTCGGCGCCGCCAAGGTGGCGCTCAAGCGCGTCGGTCACCCGGAGGACATCGCGCCCCTCTACGTCTATCTGGCCTCTGACGAGTCGGGTTTCGTCACCGGCGCCGAGATCGCCATCGACGGCGGCGCGACCGCAACTCACGCCTTCGGCGGCTGATCCCTGCCGAGCCGTCACCGCCTCGGCATGGGTGAGTCGGCCGCGCGAGAGGCTCGTCTCCGGCATACTTCCGCGGGAAGGTTTCAGTCAGCGGGGACGAACCGAAGGCCATCAGAACTTGTCTCGACGACGCAGTGCGTTCGCCACCGTTGTGGTGCTGGGTGTGTTCGCGTTCCTCTACAGCGTGGTCCTCGCGATCCCGGTCTACGTCGGCGACATCTCGGCTCTGTGGAGCGCACGGGGACATGCCTGGTTCGGGGACGTGCTCGGCCGGATGGTGGACGGGTTCTCGTTCCTGTGGGGATCGGCGGTGATGAACGAGGGCTATCCCGTCGCACCCACGTCCGGATGGCCGACGGTGGTGTTCGTCGTCCTGCTCGTGGCGCTGGTCCACGCGAGCCTGCGGACCGCCTCCGACGGTGTCTACGCGGTGGCCGGCCGCGTGCTATGCGCGAGCGTTCTCGCCGGGGGCCTGACGAACCTCTTCGTGGTGGTCCAGACGGTCCTGGGGATCCGTGGTGGGCTCGAGTCCTTGCCGACGGTCATCTGGGCGGTGCCCGACGACGGGATCTGGCTCGGTCTGGTCGTGGGAGTGTTCGGTGGATATGCGGCGTACGCGGCGGCGGCGTTCGCTCGGGTCGCCGCGATCGCTCTGCGCGGTGATGACGAAACCGATGGATCCGTCACCGCGCCGACCGCAGGGCGGGCGCGAGCGGCTCAGGTCGCGACCTGGGGTGCGCTGCCAACACTCGTACTGGCACTCGTCGGCGGGTTCGTCTGGCACTACGGCCCGGACGCCGACCCGTACGGGGCGGACATCGAGCCGCGCCAGGCCTGGGTGCGCCTGGTCTGGTTCGCCCACGCCAGCCTCTCGCCGCCGCACAATCCTCATTCGCTCAGTGGCAGCTTCGACACGTCGGTCTGGTTGCCGCGTACGTTGACCTCGGCCGTCCTCGTCGTACTGGTCTGGCTGGTGGTTGCGCTCGTCGTGGCGGGCTGGCAGCGCAGAGGCACGCCGGGTGGGCTCTGCGTCGTGGTGCAGCTCTGGGCTGTAGTGACCCTGCTCGCCGCGGTCGTCGGCCTGCTCGAAGGCGCACTCGTGCCGCAGGACGACTTCGCGCTGGCGAGCCACTACTGGGCACTCGACACCGCTGCCCAGGGCATTCGGTTCGGGGCCTGCTTCGGCTGGGCGACCGGCGTCGCCGTGCTGCTCGCACTACGACTCTCGAGAGGAGCACGGGCTGATGTCGAAGAAGAGGTCGGGTGAGACCGAGACCGACGCACTCCGGCAGGGGCGGCTGGCGTCGCTGGTGAGGAAGCCGGCCACCTGGGTTGTCGGTGTGATCCTGGTTGCGCTGGGCGCGACCTTCAGCTCCGGACTGCAGAGTCTGTTCGCCGGTCTCCTGCCCGACGGCTGGAGCGAGCCGGGCAGCGGCATCAAGGTGGTGGACGTGCGCCGGAAGCAATTGAGCGGCCGAGTGCTGATCCCGCCCTCGGAGTCGGATGTGGCCTTCAGTGGCCGGGAGGCTGCCTTTGGCTCGGTCAACGATCCCGACTGGGAAGCGAGCCACGACTGGTATGCCGCTGGCTACATCACCTGGGAGGTGACTCTCGTCGGGCGCCACAGCGACCCCGTGGTGATCACCGACCTCCGCCCCGAACGGATCGGGGCGTGTACGGAGCGGCTCAAGACGGGAACGCTCGTCGAGGACCTACCGCAGGGGGAGGGTACGAAGATCGAGATGGAGACCGCCATCGATGGGAAGGCACCCAAGTTGACCTCGCCCGAGGACGGCACGGCGTACTTCGACGGTGGGACGGTCACGCTGGCCAAGGGCGAGACGGTGGTCATCTCCATCCAGGCGACCAGTGCTGGGCCGACGTGCCAATGGGTGTTCGAGGCCGACTACGTCGACCACGGCAAGCGCGAGACGATGACGATCAAGGCGCCCGGAGATCGCCCGTTCGCGATCACGGGCTTCAGCGAGGATCAGCCCTACGACTTGACCTGGGCCATCGAATGCAGCCGCGCGATGACACCCGAGGAAGTGTCCGCCATCGAAACACCGGCCGACTGCCGATAGGTCAGCGCAGCAGGAGGCGTACGGCTACGTCGATCGACTTCTCGACATCCTTCTCGTCCATGCGGCCGGTGACCCAGGAGATGAGGGCGGATAGCCATACGTCGGAGATGATCCGGATGATGGCGGCCTCCTCCTCGGTGACCTCGCCGTGGTCGGGGGTGCCGTGCATGGCGCGGGCGATGACGGTGGTCAGGCTGGTGCCGACCTCGTGGATCTCGCCGGTCACCGACTGGTCGGCGAACATGAAGGCGCGGACGAGGGCTTCGGTGAGCTTGGGCTGCTTCTGCAGGGCGCGGGTGCGTCGGTTGAGGACGTACATGATCCGCTCGTGCGCGGTGTCGCCCGGAGTCGCCCGGATGGCGGAGCGGTCGACGTCCTTGGTGAACTCACGCGCCAGCGCGGAGACCAGCAGGTGGATCTTCGAGGGGAAGTAGCGGTAGAGGGTGCCGAGCGCGACCTCGGCCTGCTCGGCGACGGCGCGCATCTGCACGGCGTCGAAGCCACCCTCGGCGGCGAGGCTGATCGTGGCGTCGAGGATGCGCCGGCGGCGCTCTCGCTGGGCCGCGGAACCGCCGGTGGGCGGGGTGGCCGGAGTCGGGCCATCGGTGTCGCGTGGCTCCGTGCTGACGGACGTCACTGGTTGTCCCCCTAGGACTATGACCGGATCTCGATCTGTGGCTCTCAGGCTAACCGCAACGGCGCCCGCGAGTGAAACACGTTCCTCCGTGAGTCTAGACTTGTAACACGTTCTACATCAGTCTCTATTCCTGAAGGCCGCGGAACCAGACGGAAATAGTAGGAGGTCCCTGTGCCGATCGGCATCACCGACGAACACCAAGCCCTCAGTGAGAGCCTGCGCGACTGGGCCAAGGGGCTGGGTGGCATCGCGATCGCCCGCGCCGCAGAGGGCACCGCCTCCGCGGATTTCGACGAGGTGTGGCGGGGTGTCGAGGAGTACGGCGTCGCCGGTATCGCGGCGCCTGAGCCGAACGGTGGTGGCGGGACGCTGCTGGATGCGGCCGTCGCGCTCGAGGCCTGCGCTCGTGAGCTGCTGCCGGGCCCGCTGCTCGGCAGCACGGTCGCCGCCTTCCAGGCGGGAGCGGCGGGGCTCGGCGACGTGGTCGGGGCCGTCACCGCCGGCGGCTGCGGGATCGCGCTCGACCCGGTGCTCGAGCTCGGCGACCGCCTCCAGGGAACGGTTCCCGTCGCCTACGACGGAGGCGGGGCAGCACAGCTGCTGCTCGGTGCCCGCGGCGCCAACGGCGAGGAGCACTGGTTCTTCCTGGCGGCCGAGCAGGCGGACGTACGTCCCCAGGTGGGCCCCGATCTGTCCAGGCGGGTCGCCGAGGTGCGGGTCGACGTCGATCTCAGTGAGGCGGTCGAGGTCCCGGGCCTGCGCGGCGAGGCGGTGCGGCGTACGGCCCTCACGCTCGCTGCCGCGGAGGCCTCCGGGATCGCACAATGGTGCCTGACGACGGCCGTGGAGTACGCGAAGGTGCGCGAGCAGTTCGGGGCGCCGATCGGGTCGTTCCAGGCGATCAAGCACCTGTGCGCCCAGATGCTGGAGACCGCCGAGGCGGTGGCCGCTGCCGCCTGGGACGCGGCGGCGTCGGCCGAGGGTGGCGACGTCGACCAGTGGGCTTTCGCAGCCGAGGTCGCCGGCGTCGCCGCGCTCGACGGAGCGGTCCGGGCGGCCCAGGACTGCATCCAGGTCCTCGGCGGCATCGGCTTCACCTTCGAGCACGACGCCCACCTCTATCTGCGCCGTGCGGTCGCCCTGCGAAGCCTCCTCGGTGGCGGCGACGCCCATGCGGTCGCGCTGGCGGAGCACGCCGTGGCCGGCATCCGCCGCTCGGTCCGTGTCGACCTCGACGGCAAGGACGACGCGATTCGTCCCCGAGCGCAGGAAGCCGTTGCCGCGATCGCGGCGCTTCCCGAGGCTGAGCGCCGCGATGCGCTCGTCGACGCGGCCCTTCTCGCGCCGCACTGGCCCGCTCCGTACGGGCTCGGTGCCGGTCCCGTCGAGCAGCTCGTCATCGACGAGGAGCTCGCCGCGGCCGGCGTGTCGCGGCCCGACATCAAGATCGCCGGGTGGGCGGTGCCGACCATCCTGAAGCACGGCACCGACGCCCAGCGCGAGAGGTTCGTCCAGGCCTCGCTGTGCGGCCGGATCGTCTGGTGCCAGCTCTTCAGCGAGCCCGGTGCCGGCTCGGACCTGGCCTCCCTCGCGACTCGTGCCGAGCGCGTCGAGGGCGGCTGGAGACTGACCGGCCAGAAGGTGTGGACCTCGCTCGCGGCCGACGCCGACTGGGCGATCTGCCTGGCGCGCACGAACCCCGACGTCCCCAAGCACAAGGGCATCACCTACTTCCTGGTGGACATGCGCAGCGAGGGCATCGACGTCCGCCCGCTGCGCGAGCTGACCGGCGACGCACTCTTCAACGAGGTCTTCCTCGACGGGGTCTTCGTGCCCGACGACCTCGTCGTCGGCGAGGTCGACGGCGGCTGGCGCCTGGCCCGTACGACGCTGGCCAACGAGCGGGTCGCGATGGCCTCGACCAACCTCGGTGGCAGTGTCGAGCGCGCGGTGGTGCTCGCCGGTGGTCGCGGTGGGGCCGATCTCGCCCGGGTCGGCCATGCCGTCGCGCTCTCGACGGTCTGCTCGCTGCTCGGCGTACGCTCCACGCTCAAGGCGCTCGCCGGACGCGGACCAGGCGCGGAGTCCTCGGTGGCCAAGCTCTTGACCGTACGCAACCGTCAGGACGCCTCCGAGCTCGTCGTCGACCTCCTCGGCCCGCTGGCGCTCACCGACGACCCGCAGGTCAGGGAGGACCTGCACCAGTCTCAGCTAACCCGCTGCCTCTCGATCGCCGGCGGAACCACCCAGGTGCTCCGCAACGTGGCTGCCGAGCAGATCCTCGGCCTGCCCCGATAAGTCCTGCCGCGATAGGACAGCGAGCCCTCTCGCGATCAGAACTAGAACACGTTACAGTTTGGCTCATGGGAGACGAGACGCTCGATGCCGTACGCAGCGTGGTGGCCGAGGTCCTTGCCCGCGAGCCCAACCGTGGTGACTGGTCGGCCTGGGCGAGCGCCGGCCTGACCGCACTGCCCGTGCCGGAGGCCCAGGGCGGTGAGGGGTTCGGGCCGGCGGAGGTCGCGGTGCTGCTGCGGGAGGCCGGGCGCCATGCGGTGCGGGTGCCGGTCTGGGAGACCCTCGCCGTCGGCGCGCTGACGCTGGCCGGTCACGGGACAACCGAGCAGCAGAGCGCGATCCTGCCCGGGGTGGCGAGCGGCGAGACGCTGCTGACCCCGGCCTGGCTCGAGCCGGGACGCCCGCAGGCGCCATCGGCCAGCTATCGGGACGGCACCGTGAGCGGTCGCAAGACCGGGGTGACGTACGCCGCCGAGAGCTCCCGCCTCCTGGTCACCGCGACCGCCGCCGAGACCGGGGAGCCGGTCGTGGTGCTCGTCGACCCGAGCGGCCCGGGAGTCACACTGACTCCCGCGAGCGTGTCGGGTGAGGTGCCACAACACACCGTCGTGCTCGAGGAAGCCCCGGCAGAGCCGCTGGGCGAGGGAGCCTTCGAGGCTCTGACTGGTCTCGCGACCGCCGGGCTCGCGGTGAGCGCCGCGGGCGTGCTCGCCGGTGCCCGGGACCTGACAGCCGATTATGTGAAGAACCGGCAGCAGTTCGGCCGTGCCCTCGCGGAGTTCCAGGCGGTCGCGCTGCAGTTGGCCGACGTCTACGTCACTTCCCGCACGCTCGACCTCGCCGCCGACAACGCGGTCGCCGCCATCGCCGACCAGCGAGCTGCCGACGTCGACCTGAAGGTCGCTGCCTACTGGGCCAGTCAGGTCGCGCCGTACGCCTTCCGCACCTGCCACCACCTCCACGGCGGCATGGGTGTCGATGTGACCTACCCGCTGCTCGCGTTCACGACCTGGGGCACCGACATCGCCCACCAGCTCAACACCTCGGCTGCCGACGTCCCCGTCGAGACCGCGGAGGCCAAGAACCTCGAGCTCACCGAGGCGCAGCGCAGCCTGAAGTCCGAGGTCAGGGCCTACTTCGCAGGCCTCTCGCACGAGGGCGAGCCGGGCGATCCCGGTCCCGAGGGATCGTGGGACCGACACGGCCCGACCTACCAGAAGCTCATCAAACAGCTCGGCGACGACGGCTGGATGGGCGTCGGCTGGCCCAAGGAGTACGGCGGCCACGGCCTCGGTGAGGTCGAGCAGACGATCTTCGCCAACGAGGCGCAGTACGCCGACGTGCACCTGCCGGCGGTGACCCTGCAGACGGTGGGCCCGACGCTGATCCGCTACGGCACCGACAAGCAGAAGGAGATGTTCCTCAACCGGATCCTCGCCGGTGAGGTTCACTTCGCGATCGGCTACTCCGAGCCCGAGGCGGGCACCGATCTGGCCTCGCTGCGCACCACGGCCAGGCGGGACGGTGACCACTACGTCGTCAACGGCCAGAAGCTGTGGACCACCGGCGGCCACGCCGCCGACTACATCTGGCTGGCCGTACGCACCGACCCGGACGCTCCCAAGCACAAGGGCATCTCGATCCTCATCGTCGACACCACCGACCCGGGCTTCTCCTGGACCCCGATCATCACCGCCGACGGCTCCCACCACGTCAACGCGACCTACTTCAACGACGTCCGCGTCCCGGCCGACATGCTGGTGGGGGAGGAGAACAAGGGCTGGAAGCTGATCACGACCCAGCTCAACCACGAGCGCGTCATGCTCGGCCCCGCTGGCCGGATCGAGGGTCTGCGCGATCGCGTCCTCCGGTGGGCACAGTCCCAGGGCATCACCGACAGCCCGGACGTACGCGCGCTGATCGGGAAGACCACCGCCGTCTTCCGGGTCAACGAGCTGCTCAACTGGGAGGTCGCCAAGGCAGCGGAGGCCGGGGACATCGAGGTCGCCGACGCCTCCTCGTCGAAGGTCTTCGCGGCCGACCAGGTCCAGCACCTGCTCGCCGACCTGATCGCCCTCGTCCATCGCCATGGCGACCCCGGGGATGCCGTCACGAAGAGCCTGCTCGACTATCTCGACGCCCAGGCGAAGCGGAACCTCGTGCTCACCTTCGGTGGCGGCGTCCAGGAGGTCCAGCGCGAGCTGATCGCGATGTTCGGTCTCGGGATGCCGAGGGTGCCGCGATGACCGGGCCCGAGAAGCAGACGCTGGTGGACGAGGCCGTCCACGAGAAGATCATGGCCGCCGCCGAGGAGATCAAGGCCTGGGGCGAGGCCGCCGAGCGCGACGCCCGCGACCTGGTCAACCAGCCCACGATCAACAACTGGCTCGAGGCGATGGGCCTGGAGTCCGAGCGGTTCCACCAGGGCGAGGCGCCGCCGTCGATGGCGCAGGTCTGGACGATGTACGGGCAAGGCGGGAAGCACCCCGACCGAGACCCTCTCCACGCGATGATGAACGTGCTCACGGACGCCGGTTTCAACGGCGTCCTCGGCACCAACTCCGAGCAGAGCTACGACCGCTACCTCCGCGTCGGCGAGCAGGTCCGCGTCACCACGGCCCTCGACTCCGTCGTCGGCCCCAAGAGCACCGGGATGGGCGTGGGCTACTTCGTGACTTCCAGGAGCACCTGGTACGTGGGCGACGAGCGGGTCGCGACCATGCTGTTCCGCGTCCTCAAGTTCATTCCCAAGGTGGCGGCATGAGCGGCCCGGTACGGCCGGTGATCGGCCGGGACAACGCGTACTTCTTCGAAGGCACCGCCAAGCAGGAGCTCCGCATCCAGAGCTGCAACGCCTGCGGCACCCTGCGGCATCCGCCAGGCCCGGCGTGCCTGAGCTGCGACGCCTACGACCGTGGTCATGTCGTCGCCCGGGGCGAGGGCACCGTCTACTCGTTCACCGTCGTCCACGCGCCGAAGCTGCCCGGCAAGGAGCTCCCGCTGGTGGTGGCCCTGCTGGACCTGCCCGAGGGCGTACGCATGGTGGCTGAGGTGACCGGCGTGCCGCCCGAGGGCGAGGACGGCCTGCGGATAGGCGAGCGCCTGGTCGTCGACTGGAACGTCATCGATGAGGAGCTGACGCTCCCGATCTGGAGGAGGCCATGATGAAGGCTGGCGACGAGATCCCGGTCTGGGAGCTCCCGATCACCCCGACGCTGGTCGTCTCCACGGCGATCGCGACGCGAGACTTCCAAGACGTTCACCACGACCGCGACCGTGCCCAGGCGGCCGGCTCGAAGGACATCTTCATGAACATCCTCACCTCGACGGCGCTCTGTGAGAGGTACGTCACCGACTGGGCCGGCCCCGACGTGCAGATCAAGGGCATCGCGATCCGGCTGGGCGCCCCGGCCTACCCCTACGACACGCTGTCGTTCTCCGGCGAGGTCACCGAGGTCACCGACGGGATCGCCACGATCACGGTCACCGGCACGGTGTCGCTCGGTGCGCACGTGACCGGAAGGGTCAGGGTCGCGGCATGAGCCTGAGCGGGAAGGCGGCGATCGTCGGTATCGGCGCGACGGAGTTCTCCAAGGAGTCAGGAAGGTCCGAGCTCCAGCTCTCCGTCGAGGCGACCAGAGCCGCCCTGAACGACGCCGGACTCACCCCTGGCGACGTCGACGGGCTGACCACGTTCACCATGGACACCAGTGCCGAGATCGCGCTCGCTCGCGAGCTCGGCCTCGGCGACCTGAGGTTCTTCTCGCGGATCAACTACGGCGGCGGCGCGGCCTGCGCGACGATCCAGCAGGCCGCGATGGCGGTCGCGACGGGCGTCGCCGATGTGGTGGTCGCCTACCGCGGCTTCAACGAGCGCTCGGGGCAGCGCTTCGGGCAGGTGCAGCCGTGGGCCGCGCAGCAGGTCAACACCAACGGCATCGACAACGCCTGGACCTACCCGCTCGGTCTCTCGACGCCTGCGGCGACGGTCGCCATGCAGGCGCGCCGCTACATGCACGACTACGGCGTGACCAGCGCGGACTTCGGTGCCGTGGCCGTCGCCGACCGGCGCCACGCCGCGACCAACCCGGCCGCGTTCTTCTATCAGAAGCCGATCACCCTCGAGGACCACCAGGCCTCCCGGATGATCGCGGACCCTCTGCACCTGCTCGACTGCTGCCAGGAGTCCGACGGCGCCGTCGCGATCGTCGTCACCAGCCCCGAGCGGGCCCGCGACCTGCCGAATCCGCCGGTCACCATCGCCGCGGCCGCCCAGGGCAGCGCCGCCGACCAGTACGTGATGACCTCCTACTACCGCGACGAGATCGGCATCCCCGAGATGGGCGTCGTCGCCAAGGATCTGTGGCGCCAGTCCGGTCTCACTCCGGCCGACATCGACACCGCCGTCCTCTACGACCACTTCACCCCCTACGTACTCATGCAGCTGGAGGAGCTCGGCTTCTGTGGCAGGGGAGAGGCCAAGGACTTCGTACGCGACGGGGCCATCGAGCTCGGCGGACGGCTGCCCGTGAACACCCACGGTGGCCAGCTCGGGGAGGCGTACCTGCACGGCATGAACGGCATCGCCGAGGGCGTACGGCAGGTGCGCGGCACCTCCGTGAACCAGGTCGCCGGCGCAGCCCACGTGCTTGTGACGGCGGGCACCGGCGTACCGACGAGCGGACTGGTGCTCACGGCACCCTGACCGCGCCGGACCGCCGAGGCGCGGCTCTGAAATTTTGCGCAAAGTCTTGCACCCCTGGGCCACGCCCGGGGGTGCTGCTTTGAGATGGCCACACATCAGGGGTTGACGTGTGACCGGCATCACTCATACGGTCGGCCTGCAAGATCTTGCAGCAAGATTCAGCCGCGCTGTGTCACCCCACCACCCCCATCCGGACACGGCGCGTTGCCTTCGACCTAGGAGGATCCATGGCCCGAAAGTCCATGGCTGCCGCACTTGCCCTCTCGGCGGGAGCTGCTGTCGCGCTCACGATCCCGGTCTCGGCCCCAGCACAGGCCGCGCCACCGGGAGACAAGGACGTCACCGCGGTGATGTTCGAATGGAACTTCGCCTCGGTTGCCCGCGAATGCACCAGCACTTTGGGCCCGGCCGGCTACGGCTACGTCCAGGTGTCCCCGCCGCAGGAGCACATCCAAGGCTCGCAGTGGTGGACGTCCTACCAGCCCGTCAGCTACAAGATCGCCGGCCGGCTGGGTGACCGCACCGCCTTCAAGAACATGATCGACACCTGTCACGCCGCCGGCGTGAAGGTCGTCGCCGACGCCGTCATCAACCACATGTCCGCGGGCTCCGGGACCGGCACCGGCGGCTCGTCGTACAGCAAGTACGCCTACCCCGGTCTCTACTCGAGCTACGACCTGGACAACTGCACGGCCACGATCAGCAACTACCAGGACCGCACCAACGTCCAGGCGTGCGAGCTGGTCGGTCTCGCCGATCTCGACACCGGCGAGGACTACGTACGCGGCAAGATCGCCGGCTACCTGAACGACCTGCTCTCGCTCGGCGTCGACGGCTTCCGGATCGACGCCGCCAAACACATGGCCGCCTCCGACCTGGCCAACATCAAGTCCCGCCTCAGCAACCCGAACGCCTACTGGAAGCAGGAGGCCATCTTCGGCGCGGGGGAGGCGGTCTCGCCCAGCGAGTACCTCGGCAACGGCGACGTCCAGGAGTTCCGCTACGCCCGCGACCTGAAGCGGGTCTTCAACAACGAGAACCTCGCCTACCTGAAGAACTACGGCGAGGGCTGGGGCTACATGTCCTCGAGCAGCTCGGCCGTCTTCGTCGACAACCACGACACCGAGCGCGGCGGCGACACCCTCAACTACAAGGACGGCGCCAACTACACCCTGGCCAACGTCTTCATGCTGGCCTGGCCCTACGGCTCGCCCGACATCCACTCCGGCTACGAGTGGAGCGACAAGGACGCCGGCCCGCCCAACGCCGGCACCGTCAACGCCTGCTGGCAGGACGGCTGGAAGTGCCAGCACGCCTGGTCCGAGATCAAGAAGATGGTCGCCTTCCGCAACACCGCTCGCGGCCAGGCCGTCACCAACTGGTGGGACAACGGCGGCGACGCCATCGCCTTCGGGCGAGGCAGCAAGGCGTACGTCGCGATCAACCACGAGTCCTCGTCGCTGACCCGCACCTTCCAGACGTCGCTGGCAGCGGGCACCTACTGCGATGTCCAGAGCGGCAAGAGCGTTGCCGTGAACGGCTCCGGCCAGTTCACCGCCACCCTCGGCGCCAACACCGCCCTCGCGCTGCACGTCGGCGCGATGACCTGCAGTTGATCCATTCGTCCGACCGTCCGGCGTCGCCCCCCATGGGCGCCGGACGGTCGGTCTCCACCGCATGCCCCCGCACAATCCAGAGAGGCCCTCAAAGGTGAATCGAAGAAGTGGCGCACACGGCGCGCCCAGGATCGCAGCGACCGTGCTCGCGACCGCACTGCTCGCCACGGTGCTGCAGACGGCCACGTCGGAGTCGGCGACCGCCGCGGCCCCGAAGCCGCCGTCGGACGCCAGGCTGGCCGCCGAGCCGGCCCGTCACGAGGCGACGAAGGAGCAGTTCTACTTCGTGCTGCCCGACCGGTTCGCCAACGGCGACACCTCCAACGACAAGGGCGGCCTGACCGGCAGCCGTACCGAGACCGGGTTCGACCCCGCCGACAAGGGCTTCTACCAGGGCGGCGACCTCCAGGGCCTCACCGAGCGACTCGACTACATCAAGGGCCTCGGCACCACCGCGATCTGGATGGCGCCGATCTTCAAGAACAAGCCTGTCCAGGGCGAGGGTGCGAACGCCTCGGCCGGCTACCACGGCTACTGGATCACCGACTTCACCCAGGTCGACCCCCACTTCGGCACCAACGAGGACCTCGAGACCCTCGTCGACGCGGCCCACGCGAAGGGCATGAAGGTCTTCTTCGACGTCATCACCAATCACACCGCCGACACCGTCGACTACGCCGAGAAGAAGTACGGCTACCGCCCCAAGGGCGCCTTCCCGTACCTCGACACCGAGGGCCGTCCGTTCGACGACGCCGACTCGTCCTCGGACAGCGCGAAGGTGGACGACGACTCGTTCCCGTACACCCCGGCCAACACCGGCGAGATGGTGCCGTCCTGGCTCAACGACCCGACGCTCTACCACAACCGCGGCGACTCGACCTGGGAGGGCGAGTCGACCACGCACGGCGACTTCAGCGGCCTGGACGACCTGTGGACCGAGCGTCCCGAGGTCGTCGAGGGGATGACGAAGATCTACCAGAGGTGGGTCCGCGACTTCGACATCGACGGTTTCCGCATCGACACCGTCAAGCACGTCGACCTGGACTTCTGGACCGAGTGGGCGACCGCCCTGGATGCGTACGCCGCCAAGCAGGGTCGCGAGGACTTCTTCATGTTCGGCGAGGTCTACTCCGCCGACAGCGACGTCACCTCTCCGTACGTCACCCGCGGCCGTCTCGACGCCACCTTGGACTTCCCGTTCCAGGACGCGGCCCGCGCCTTCGCCTCGTTGGGCGCTCCGGCCGACCGGCTCGCCAAGGTGTTCGCCGACGACTACAAGTACGCCACGGACAAGGCCAACGCCTACGAGCAGGTCACCTTCCTCGGCAACCACGACATGGGCCGGATCGGCACCTTCCTCGCGGCCGACCACCCCGGCGCGACCGACGCCGAGCTCGTCCAGCGCACCCGGCTCGCCAACGAGCTGATGTTCCTCTCCCGCGGCAACCCGGTCGTCTACTACGGCGACGAGCAGGGCTTCACCGGCGCCGGCGGCGACAAGGACGCCCGCCAGACGCTGTTCGGCTCGAAGGTCGCCGACTACCTCGACGACGACCAGATCGGCACCGACCGCACGCATGCCGACGACGCGTACGACACCACCCATCCGGTCTACACCGCGATCGCCGCGCTGGCGAAGCTCCGCGAGGACTACCCGGCGCTGACCGACGGCACCCAGCACGAGCTCCACGCCAAGGACTCCGTCTACGCGTTCTCGCGCACCGGAGAGGACCGTGAGTACGTGGTCGCGGTCAACAACGCCGCCGAGGCGAAGACCGTCACGCTGCCCGTGGAGTCGGCCGCCTTCGAGACGATCTACGGCGGCGACGCCACCGAGACCGCGGCCGACGGCACGATCGAGGTGACCGTCCCGGCGCTCTCCTCGGTCGTCCTGCGCGCCGACGCGAAGCTTCCGGAGGCCACCGCGAAGCCCACCCTGTCGCTGACCGCACCGAACCCCGGCGCCACCGGCACGGTCACCCTCTCCGCCGACCCGGGGGAGACCGCCGGTGCCCGCGTGGTCTTCGCCGCCCAGGTCGGCAACGGAAAGTGGCGCACGCTCGGCTCCGTCGACCACGCCCCCTACAAGATCACCCAGTACGTCCCCGAGACCGTCGCCGCCGGCACCGCGCTGCGCTACAAGGCGGTGGTGGTCGACCGTGACGGACGCACCGCGAGCGACTTGGCCGAGACCACGGCCGGACAGGCGCCCGAGGCTGAGAACCCGAGCGCCGTCGACCGCGACTACGCGGTCGTGCACTACCGGCGTGCCGACGGCGACTACACCGGCTGGTCGCTGCGCTCTGGCGACCAGAGCGGCGAGTTCAGCGGCCGCGACGCCTACGGTGCCTTCGCCTGGGTGAAGCTTCCCGACGGCGCGTCCTCGGTGACGTACACGGTCGAGAAGGACGGCACCGCCGACGGCGGTGAGCGGGCGATCGATCTCGCCGAGACCGGCGAGGTCTGGGTCGAGGCCGGCAGCGACGGCCAGCAGACCACCCGGCCCGACGGCGTCTACCCGGCGCCCGACACGTCCAAGGCGGTCATCCACCTGCACCGCGCCGACGGCGACTACGACGGCTGGGGCCTGCACACCTGGACCGGCGCCGCCAGCCCGACCGAGTGGTCCAAGCCGCTGCAGCCCACCGGCAAGGACGCCTACGGCGTCACCTTCGAGGTGCCGCTGGTCGACGGCGCCACCTCGCTCAACTACATCGTCCACAAGGGCGACGAGAAGGACATCCCGAACGACCGCTCGCTCGACCTGACCACGTACGGCCACGAGGTGTGGCTCAATTCCGGCGACACCGGCTACCTGCTGCCGTCGGTCGGGTCGGCACCCGAGCTCGACCTGTCCAAGGCGCAGGCACAGTGGATCGACCGGGAGACCGTGGTGCTGCCGAAGGAGATGGCGAGCGGCTCGGCGCTGTCGACGCAGCTGGTCTACGACCGCGACGGCGGCATCACCGTCGAGGGCGGCGCGCTCAGCAGCGAAGGCCGCTGGCTGCGGCTCCAGGCCTCGACGCTGAGCGAGGAGCAGAAGGCGCGGTACCCGCACCTGAAGGACTACACCGCCTTCACCGTCGACACCCGCGACCGCGACCGGATCCGCGAGGCGCTCGCCGGCCAGGTCCTGCTCACCCAGCGCATCGGCAACGGTGCCCTGGTCACGGGCACAGGTGTCCAGACGCAGGGCATCCTCGACGACCTCTACGCCGAGAAGGCGGAGAAGGCGTCCCTCGGGCCGGCGTTCAAGGGCGGCAGGGTCACCCTGTCCGTCTGGGCGCCGACCGCCCACGAGGTCTCGCTCGAGCTCGAGGGCAAGAAGGTCCCGATGCGCCGTGACGACGCCAGCGGCGTCTGGTCGGTGACCGGCTCCGCCACGGCCTGGCGCGGCAAGGAGTACCGCTACGCCGTGACTGTGTGGGCGCCGAGCGTGCAGAAGCTCGTCACCAACAAGGTCACCGACCCCTACTCGGTCGCGCTCACCGCGGACTCCGAGCGCAGCCTCGTCGTCGACCTCGGCGACAGGTCGCTCGCCCCCAAGGGCTGGTCGACCCTGAGGAAGCCGAAGGCCGTGGCGATGAAGGACGCCCAGATCCAGGAGCTCCACATCCGCGACTTCTCCGTCGAGGACGAGACCAGCGACCACCAGGGCGGCTACCTCGCCTTCGCCGACGAGGACAGCGATGGGGTGAGGCACCTGCGCGAGCTGGCCGAGGCCGGCACGTCGTACGTCCACCTGCTGCCGGCCTTCGACATCGCCACGATCCCGGAGAGGAAGAGTGACCAGACCACGCCCGACTGCGACCTCGCGTCCTACGCGCCGGACAGCGAGGAGCAGCAGGAGTGTGTCGCCGCGGCAGCGGCCAAGGATGCGTACAACTGGGGCTACGACCCCTACCACTACACGGTTCCGGAGGGCTCCTACGCCACCGATCCGGACGGCACCGACCGGACGGTCGAGTTCCGGCAGATGGTGAAGTCGCTCAACGAGGACGGACTGCGCGTCGTCATGGACGTGGTCTACAACCACACCACCAGCAGCGGCCAGGCGAAGACGTCCGTGCTCGACAAGATCGTGCCCGGCTACTACCAGCGGCTCCTCGCCGACGGCTCGGTCGCCAACTCCACCTGCTGCTCCAACACCGCACCCGAGAACGCGATGATGGGCAAGCTCGTCGTCGACTCGATCCTCACGTGGGCCAAGGAGTACAAGGTCGACGGCTTCCGCTTCGACCTGATGGGACACCACACCAAGGCCAACATCCTGGCCGTCCGCAAGGCCCTCGACACCCTCACGCTCGAGAAGGACGGCGTCGACGGGAAGAAGATCATCCTCTACGGCGAGGGCTGGAACTTCGGTGAGATCGCCGACGACGCCCGCTTCGTGCAGGCCACCCAGAAGAACATGGCGGGCACCGGCATCGCCACGTTCAGCGACCGCGCCAGGGATGCCGTACGCGGTGGCGGCCCGTTCGACGCCGACCCGGGTGTCCAGGGCTTCGCGAGCGGTCTCTACACCGACCCCAACACCTCGACCGCCAACGGCACCGAGGCGCAGCAGCGGGCGCGGCTGCTGCACTACCAGGACCTGATCAAGGTCGGGCTGTCCGGCAACCTCGCCGACTACTCGTTCACCGACACCGCGGGCAACCAAGTGAAGGGCTCGCAGGTCGACTACAACGGCTCGCCGGCCGGCTACGCGGACGAGCCCGGAGACGCGCTCGCCTACGCCGACGCCCACGACAACGAGTCGCTCTACGACGCGCTGACCTTCAAGCTGCCCGCCTCGACCAGCACCGCGGACCGCTCCCGGATGCAGGTGCTCGCCATGGCCACGGCCGCGCTCTCACAGGGCCCGGCGCTCTCCCAGGCCGGCACCGACCTGCTCCGCTCGAAGTCGCTGGACCGCAACTCCTACGACTCCGGCGACTGGTTCAACGCCATCCACTGGGACTGCGACGCCGGCAACGGCTTCGGTCGCGGTCTGCCGCCCGCGGCGGACAACGAGGACAAGTGGCCCTTCGCCGAGCCGCTGCTGGCCTCGACCACGGCGCCGGGCTGCTCGGAGATCGACGGTGCCTCGTCCGCCTACCAGGACCTGCTGAGGATCCGTACGGACGAGCCGGCCTTCCACCTGTCCACCACCGGCCAGGTCCAGGAGAAGCTCGGGTTCCCGCTCTCGGGGAAGGACGAGACGCCGGGCGTCATCACCATGCGCCTCGGTGACCTCGTGGTCGTCTTCAACGCGACCACGACGACGCAGCAGCAGACGGTGAAGGGGGCTGAGGGCGCCGGCTACCGCCTGCACCCGACCCAGGCCGACGGCTCGGACGAGGTCGTGAAGACGGCCACGTTCGAGGCGGGCTCGGGCACCTTCACGGTTCCCGCTCGGACGGTGGCGGTCTTCAGCCGCTGATCCGGACCGGTCGAGAAACGTACGCGGCCCCGGCTCATCGAGCCGGGGCCTGCGGCTCCCTTGGCAGGAAGCTCGGCGTCAGGATCAGGAAGGGCTGTTGCCGGCGATTGCGCCGACCACCACGAGCGTGATGACAACCAGGGCGGCGATGACCATGAGGCCGGCCGGGCTCCGGAAGTCGAACATGGGGATTCCTTTCGGCTAGTTCGGCGACAGGCGTCGAGTGGGGAACGATGGCCTGCGGACGCGTCGGGAGAGCCAACACCGGCGATGCCCGTGGCGTCGCGTATACATAACCAGCCAGGCTCGCGATGCGCGTAGGGTCGAAAGTCCCAAATTTTACCGAAGCCATTCACCTCTGGAGAGATATGTGATATGGCAACAGTTCGCTTGATGCGCGTCTGTAAAGACTAGCCGGAACCTGGGGTCGGCCGGCGATCGGTCTCGCCGGACGAGCCGAGGTTGTGAGGCCCGTCACCCGTGCCGGTCAGTCCAGCCCCGCAGCATGTCGCCCGGCGCGCCGGCCGAAGTAGGAGCCGTCGCCGAGCTGCATGCCGGACGCGTAGCCCTTGGCGTCCTGGGCGAGGTTGGCCGCGCAGGCGCCGGCGGCGTACAGGCCCGCGATCGCGGAGCCGTCCTGGCGGCGTACCTCTCCTTCGACGGTGGTCGCCAGACCGCCCATGGTGAACCCGGCGTACATCGCCTTGCCGAGCGAGAGGTCGTAGGCGCCCCACGGGCCGGTGTCCTGCGGCTCGGTCCACTCCGGCGCCTTGTGGAGCTCGGGGTCCTCGCCGTTGGCGGCATGGGCGTTGTAGGAGGTCAGGGTCGCGTTCAGGGCGTCGAAGGGTGCGCCCAGGCCGGCCGCCATCTCCTCGACCGTCTCCCAGCCGTCGATGAACGGGCACAGCGGCATCTTCGGGTGCTCGATGTGTGCCGAGTCGACGATCAGGAACGCAGCCGAGTCCGGCTGCTCCATGACGAACGCGGCCGTACGCGCGTGGTAGGAGTCCTCGGCCACGAACCGCTTGCCGTGCTTGTTGACGATGATCCCGGTGAGCAGGATCGAGGGTGGGTAGAACGGCGCGGTCTGGAATGGCTCGTCCATGAACCGCCAGCGGCCGCCCGCGGAGGCGCCCAAGCGCAGCCCGAGGCCGTCGTCGTAGGTGGAGGCCAGCGGGAAGAGCTTCTCGCCGAGCCGGGGCGTGTGCTCGGCGACCATGTCGGCGTTGCCGACGAAGCCGCCGGCGGCGAGGATCACCGCCTTGGCGCGGATCGCGCCACGCTCCTCGAACCGGCGCCACGCCAGGCCGACGACGCGGCCGTCCTCGATCACCAGGTTGGTGGCACCGGTCTCGTAGCGGATCACCGCCGACGTCTCGGCCAGCCGGTCGGCCATCCGGTCGACGACCAGCTTGGCGCCACCGGTGTCGCCAGGGACCGGCACCTTGTGGCCGCGGGGCGCCGGGACGGCGAGGTCGCGGAAGGGGTGGACCTTCTCGTTTCCGGTGTACATCAGCCCCTCGGTGCCGGGCTGGATGACGGCCTTGCCGGGCCAGAAGGTGCGCTCGAACTCGAAGCCGAGCGCCTCGAGCCAGTCGAAGTGCTCGACCGAGTCGTCGCAGTAGGCCCGGATCTTGTCGTCCTCGGGCTCCTTGGAGACCGCGCGGATGTAGTTGAACATCTCCTCGGCCGAGTCCTCGATCCCGGTCGCCTTCTGCACCGCGGTGCCGCCGCCGAGGTAGAAGTGGCCGCCGGCCATCGCCGAGGTGCCACCGGGCTCGGCAGCGCGCTCCAGGAGGATCGTGCGGGCGCCGGCCCGGGCTGCCTCCAGCGCCGCGGCCCCGCCGGCCACGCCGAAGCCGACCACGATCACGTCGATCTCCTCCGACCAGCCGCCGAATCGCTCCTCGACGTCGGCGGGGGAGAGTACGTCGGGCAGTGCTGTTCCGCTCATGCCGTCCCCCCGTGTAACACGTCGTTCGTAGGACTATCCGGTCGTTCTAATAGGGCGAGTAGTCCTACGAACAGCGTGTTACAGCTCGCGCGGCTCATCGCACCTCCAAGTAGCAGTCGGCGAGGACCGGGGCGCCGTCGCGGGCCGGGTCCGCCGATGAGATCGTGGCTTTGACCAGGTTCCTCGGCTGGTCGTCCCACGCCTCGATCGAGATCGTCTCGCCGGGGAAGACGATCCCGGCGAACCGGGCGCCGAACCCGGCGACCCGGGTGGCGTCCCCGTCCAGGAGCAGGGCGGTCGCCTCGCGCAGCACGATGCCGTAGGAGCAGAGCCCGTGCAGGATCGGCTTCGGGAAGCCGGCCTTCGCGGCGAAGGCGGGGTCGGCGTGCAGCGGGTTGCGGTCGCCGCACAGCCGGTAGAGCAGCGCCTGCTGCTCGGTGACGTCGTACGCACCCACGGCATCCGGCGCGCGGTCGGGGACCGGCAGCGACGTCGACGGCCCGCGCTCGCCTCCGAAGCCACCCTCGCCGCGTACGAAGATCGAGCTCCTGACCGTCCACAACGGATCGCCGGACGGGGTCGTGGCGACGCCCTCCTGGACGATGACGGCGGCCTTGCCCTTGTCCCAGACCTCGACGATCCGGGTCGAGACGACGGCCTCTCCCGAGGTGGGGATCGGGCCGTCGACGTGGATCTCCTGGGAGCCGTGGAGCACCGCGGCCAGGTCGATGTCGCAGCCCGGCAGGTCGAGGGAGGGCGGCTCGGTGACGTGGAAGGTCGGCGCCACGACGCCGAAGGACGGCAGCACCGTCAGGGCGTCGGAGTCGAGCGTGTAGCGCAGCGCTGCCGGGTCGGTCGCGTCGCCGGGACGGGAGCCGGCGCCGATGCCGAGGTGGTACAGCAGCACGTCGGACGAGCTCCACGAGAACGACTGGGACGGCAGCTCCGCGCCGATGGCCTTGGTCGGGTCGATGGGCATCAGCTGTGCTCCTTGTTCTCGGGATCGCTGAGCGAGACGGCGCAGTCCTCGGCGGCCAGATAGCCGAAGACCAGGGCGGGGCCGATGGTGGCGCCGGGACCGGCGTAGGTGCGGCCCATGACGGCGGAGGAGACGTTGCCGGCGGCGTACAGGCCCTCGATGGGGGAGCCGTCGGGGCGCAGGACGCGGGCGCGCCTGTCGGTGACCAGGCCGCCCTTGGTGCCGAGGTCGCCGGGAGCCATCTTGACGGCGTAGAACGGCGCCTGGTCGATGACGTTGAGCGAGCAGTTCGGCTTGACGGTGGGGTCGGAGTAGTACTTGTCGTAGGTCGACTCGCCGCGGTGGAAGTCCTCGTCGACGCCGGACTCGGCGAAGCCGTTGAACCGGGCCAGCGTCTCGCGCAGGCCGTCGACGGGCACCTCGATCTTCTCGGCCAGCGCCTCCACCGTCGAGGCCTTCACGACGACCCCGCTCTTGAGCCAGCGGCCCGGGAACGGCTGCCCGGGGCCGAGGCCGGCGAAGATGTAGCGGTTGCGGTAGCGCTGGTCGAAGACCAGCCAGGCCGGGACGTGCGAGATGCCTCGCCCAGAAATGTACTCAGCATGGCCCTTGTAGATCTCGTGGACGGCCTCGACGTACGGGAGTGCCTCGTTCATGAACCGCTTGCCCGCGCTGTTGACGATGATCGAGCCGGGCAAGTTGCGCTCGGCGAGCGCGAACCACGGCCGTCCGGGGAACGGGATCGTCGGACCCCACCAGGACTCGTCCATCAGGTCGGTGTCAGCGCCGGCCGCGATCCCTGCCAGGATCCCGCCGCCGGTGTTGGAGAAGGCGCCGGTGGTCCATTCGACCGAGGTCGGGGTGGGCAGGTACTTCTCCCGCATCTCCAGGTTGCGCTCGAAACCGCCGGAGCCGAGGATCACGCCGCGCCGTGCCCGGATCACCGTGGTCGGACCGGACTCGCCGTGGCGTACCTCGACTCCGACGACCCGGCCGCCCTCGGTGACCAGGCCGACCAGCTCGGTTTCGTAGCGGACCTCGATGCCGGCATCCAGGAGCCCCTTGCGCAGCCCGATCGCGAGCGCCGCGCCCATGGCGTACATCTTCTTCCCGAGGAGCCCGGCGAGGATCCGCGCCACCGCGATCTTGACCATCGTGATCGGGCCTCTGATCGTGCGCATGCCGAGGCTGATCTTCCGGAAGTCGGCCTGGGTGACGACCATGTTGGCCGGTGACTTCGTATAGGGCGGATGCAGGCGCGAGACCTCCTCGCCGATCATTCGGGCGTCGAGCGGGGCAGGCTCGACGGAGCGACCTGCGCCGCGGCCGCCGGGGGCCTCGGGGTGGTAGTCGGCGTAGTCGGGGACCCAGTTGAACCGCACCGGCGTCTTCTCGCAGACGAAGGAGAGCACCTCCGGGCCGCGGTCCAGGAACGTCTCGCGCCGGTCGCTGGGCACGACGTCGCCGACGATCGACTCGAGGTAGAGGCTGGCGGCCTCGGGGGAGTCCTTCTGGTGGGCCGCCTCGAGGGCGTGGTTGCGCGGGATCCAGACCCCGCCGCCCGAGCGCGACGTCGACCCGCCGAAGTAGGCGCTCTTCTCGATGACGACGGTCTCGAGCCCGTGGCGGCGGGCGGCCGCGAGCGCGGCAGTCATCCCGGCGCCTCCGGCGCCCACGACCACGACGTCGTACGTCTCGTCGGTCTGTCCCATGGTGCTCCCTCAACCTCGACTGTCCCAGAACTGAAACACGTTCTACCATAGACGACAGCGCACGAAACACGCCCAGGGACTCGACAAAACTGAAACGTGTTCTAGTATTGATCCATCGGCAGCGCACGAACCGCGCCGTCCGAGGTCATTGGGACACCATGCAGGAAGGCAGAGCGGTGAGCGAACCGACACAGCGCCCCCACAAGGACGCGCAGACCGTCAAGGACGGGGTGC
This sequence comes from Nocardioides sp. NPDC004968, assembly GCF_040608935.1. Taxonomy (NCBI): domain Bacteria; kingdom Bacillati; phylum Actinomycetota; class Actinomycetes; order Propionibacteriales; family Nocardioidaceae; genus Nocardioides; species Nocardioides sp. NPDC004968. The sequence goes on along the minus strand of NZ_JBEXJF010000012.1, from coordinate 20,877 downwards.
AGGACCTGCTGCCCACGATCAGGGAGCGGGCCGAGGAGACCGAGCGTCTCCGGGTCGTGCCCGAGTCGAGCGTCAAGGAGTTGGAGGAGGTCGGCTTCTTCAAGCTGCTGCAGCCGGCCCGGTTCGGCGGTCTCGAGGCGGACCCGGTCGACTTCTACACCTGTGTGCGCGACATCGCCTCGGCGTGCGGGTCGACGGGCTGGGTCTCCAGCGTCCTGGGCGTCCACCCCTGGCAGATCGCGCTCTTCGACGACGAGGCTCAGCAGGCGGTCTGGGGCGAGGACCCCGACACCCGGGTCTCCTCCTCCTACGCCCCGGTGGGCAAGGCTGCGATCACCGAGGGCGGCTTCACGCTCTCCGGTCGCTGGTCGTTCTCCTCCGGCTGCGCACATGCCACCTGGGTGCTGCTCGGCGGCCTCGTCTTCAACGACGAGGGCCAGGTGGTCGACTTCCGTACGTTCCTGGTGCCGCGCGAGCGCTACGAGATCGTCGACGTCTGGAACGTCGTCGGCCTGGCCGGCACCGGCTCCAACGACATCGTGGTCGAGGACGTCTTCATCCCGGAGACCTTCACGCTCTCGATGGCCGAGACCGGACGCTGCAAGGGTCCCGGGCAGGCGGTCAACACCGGTGACCTCTACAAGCTGCAGTTCCACTCGCTGTTCACCACCACGATCACCACGCCGATCATCGGCATGGCCCGCGGTGCCTACGAGGAGCACGTGACCATGCAGCAGAACCGGGTCCGCGCCTCCTACGGCGAGAAGGCTTCCTTGGACCCCTTTGCTGCCGTGCGGGTGGCGACCGCCTCCTCCGACATCGACGCCGCCTGGGCGCTGCTGATGGGCAACATCCGTGAGCAGCAGGCCTACGTCGCCCGCGGCGAGAAGATCCCGATCACCCAGCGGCTGCGGATCCGCCGCGACCAGGTCCTCGGCACCCAGCGCGCGATCGACGCGATCGACCTGCTCTTCGAGGCCTCCGGCGGCCGGGCGCTGGCCAACGGCACCCCGCTCCAGCGTGCTTGGCGCGATGCCCACGCGGGTCGTGTCCATGCCGCCAACGATCCCGAGCGGGCGCTGCAGATGTACGGCGCCTCCGAGTTCGGGCACAAGGTCGACCCGGGGATGTACTGATGGTTCTGGTGAAAGAGGACGTCGCTCACGACGTCGCGATCAAGACCGAGGCCGCGGGTGAGATCTCGCTGCGCTACTACGACCTGGGTTCGGATCGGGACGACCGGCTGCCGCTGGTGATGCTTCACGGCGGGGGTCCCGGGGCCTCGTCGTGGTCCAACTTCGGCTCCGCGCTCGAGGGCTTCGCGGCCGACTTCCGCACGATCCTGATCGACCAGCCGGGCTTCGGCGCCTCCGACAAGCCGGAGGTGGTGGGCAACTACTACCGCTTCGCCGGCGACGCGGTGATCGCCCTCCTCGACGAGCTGGGCCTGAAGAAGGTGCACCTGCTGGGCAACTCGCTCGGCGGCGGGACCGCGATGCGGATCGCGCTGACCTACCCGGACCGGGTGGGGCGGCTGGTGCTGATGGGGCCGGGCGGGCTCTCGCTCAACCTCTTCCATGCCGATCCCACCGAGGGCGTACAGCGCCTGATGGACTTCTCCAGCGACCCCACCCGGGAGGCGCTCAAGGCGTTCATCTCGACGATGGTCGTCGACCAGAAGCTGGTCACCGACGAGCTGGTCGAGGAGCGGTTCGCGGATGCGACCGCGCCGGGTGCGCGCGAGGCGATGGCGTCGATGGGGTGGTCGTTCTACAACCCCGAGACCGCCGAGGACGGCATGCTGTGGCGTGAGGCGCACCGGCTGCGCCATCACACGCTGCTCACCTGGGGGCGCGAGGACCGGGTCAACCCGCTCGACGGTGCGTTCCCCGCCCTGAAGCTGATTCCCAAGGCGCAGCTGCATGTCTTCCCGCGCTGTGGGCACTGGGCACAGATCGAGGCCGCCGACGAGTTCCGCGAGGTCGCGGTGAACTTCTTGAAGAGGCACCGCGAACGTACTCCCAAGGAGAAGTCATGACGATCGACCTGAAGTCCATGGGCTACGTACGCGTCACCAGCACCGACCTGGAGGCGTGGCGTACGTTCGCCGGCAAGGTCCTCGGTCTGATCGAGGCGAAGGGCCCGAACCGGGAGCATCTCTACTACCGCATCGACGAGGTCTCGGCCCGGCTGGTGATCGAGCCGGGCGAGGTGGACCAGCTCAGCTGTGTCGGCTGGGAGGTCGCCGACCACACCGCGCTGGCGCAGGCCCGCGAGCACCTGGAGAAGTCCGGGGTCGAGGTGGAGGAGGGCACCCCCGAGGAGCTCGCCGAGCGCCGGGTCCAGGAGATGCTGCGCTTCCGCGACCCCTTCGACAACGTCTTCGAGCTCTTCCATGGCATCACCTACGAGCGACGCCCCGCGGTCTCGCCGTACGGCCACACTTTCGTGACCGGCGAGCAGGGGATGGGCCACGTGGTGATCCCGGTCTCCGACGACGTCGAGGCACTGGAGTTCTACCGCGACACGCTCGGGTTCCGGCTGCGTGACTCGATGAGCATGCCGGGGGAGTTCGCCGGCAAGGAGCCCGGCACGAAGATCTGGCTGCGCTTCCTCGGGATCAACCCGCGTCACCACTCGCTGGCGTTCCTGCCGTTCCCCAACGACTCCAAGTGCGTCCACATCATGCTCGAGGTCGACAAGCTCGACGACGTCGGCCGGGCGCTGGAGCGGGTGAAGAAGTACGGCGCGAAGCTCTCGGCGACGCTCGGGCGGCACATGAACGACGAGATGGTCTCCTTCTACGTGAAGTCGCCGGGCGGTTTCGACATCGAGTTCGGCACCGAGGGACTGCAGGTCGACGACCAGAAGTGGGTCGCCCGGGAGTCCACGGCCGTCTCGTACTGGGGTCACGACTTCGGCGTAGGCCAGTGATCGGGTATGCGTATAGAGGTGCCTGATGGGATGTCTCCCGATGCCGCCGAGAGCTGGCCGCATCCGGAGCTGATCGAGTCCTTCCACGGTCGCTTCGACTTCGAAGCGCCACCGTCTCCACCGGAGACCCCTGCCGACGCGGAGGCGGACGCCCGGTTCCGTACGGTGCTGGGCCGCTTCGCCTCAGGGGTCACCGTGATCGCCGCGCAGACCGCGGAAGGCCCGGTCGGGATGACCTGCCAGTCGTTCTCCTCGGTGTCGCTGCGGCCGCCGCTGATCCTCTTCGCGCCGACCAAGTCCTCGCGGGCCTGGGCCCGGATCCGTCGGGCCGGGCACTTCTCGGTCAACATCCTCGCCGCCGGCCAGGAGGCCGTCTCGAACCAGTTCGCCTCGCGTGCCGCGGACAAGTACGCCGACATCTCCTGGACCCCGTCGGCCCACCACGGCGACCCGCATCTCGACGGGGCCGTCGGCTATCTCGACTGCGCGGTCCACTCGGTCCACGAGGAGGGCGACCACTATCTCGTCGTCGGCCGCGTCCTGGACCTCGAGGAGGGCACCGCCACAGAGCCGCTGCTCTTCTTCCGCAGCAACTACCGGGAGCTGGACTGACCCGTCCCGCCATTGGTTCAGCTTTTGCTGAATACATGTTTCGGTGTACTGTCGCGGGCATGGTCACCGCCACCACATCGTCTCTGGACGCTCTCGCCCGGTTCGGGCACGCCCTCTCCGACGCCACCCGGGCCCGGGTCCTGATGCAGCTGCGCGAGGGTCCGGCCTACCCGGCCGAGCTGTCCGAGTCGCTGGGCGTGACGCGCCAGTCGATGTCGAACCACCTGGCCTGCCTGCGTGGCTGCGGCCTGGTCGTCGCCGTCCCCGAGGGCAGGCGGACCCGCTACGAGCTCGCCGACGGCCGCCTCGCGCATGCTCTGGCTGACCTGCACGACCTGATCCTGGTCACCGATCCGGAAGCATGCCGCGACTCCGCCGAGCAGGGCTGCTGCTGATGGGCCACGGGCACGGACACGGTCACGGCGCCGCGGTGGGCCACGCCGGCGGCAGGCACCGGTGGCGCCTGGCCGTCACCTTCGCCATGGTGTCGGCGTTCCTGGTCGTCGAGCTCGTCGCGGGCCTGTGGTCGGGGTCCCTGGCACTGATCTCCGACGCCGGCCACATGACCGCGGACGTCGTCGCGCTGGGTGCGGCGCTGGTCGCGACTCGGATCGCCACCCGCGCCGACACCACCGGTCGCCGCACCTACGGCTCCTACCGGGTCGAGGTGTTCGCCTCCGGGCTGACCGTCCTGGTGATGCTCGGGGTCGCGGTCTACGTCGTGCTCGAGGCGATCGGCCGCATCGGGGAGGGATCCGAGGTCCAGACCGGGGCGATGCTCGTGGTCGGTGCGATCGGCCTGGCCGTCAACCTGGTCTCGATGCTGCTCCTGCGCGCGGGGGCGAGCGAGTCGCTCAACCTCAAGGGCGCCTACTTCGAGGTGGTCGCCGACGCCGCCGGCAGCGTCGGTGTGATCGTGGCCGGACTGCTGGTCGCCGCCACCGGGCAGCCGCTGTGGGACACGGCCGTCGCCGTCGCGATCGGAGTCTTCGTCGCCGTACGCGCCATCGCTCTGGGCCGTCAGGTCCTGGCGGTCCTTGGCCAGCACGTCCCCGAGGGCATGGAGGTCGACCAGGTCGTCGCCGACCTCGAAGCGGTCCCGGGCGTGGACGGCGTTCACGACCTGCATGTGTGGACGTTGACCTCCGGGATGCATGTCGCCACCGCGCATCTGGTCCTGGATGCGGGCACCGATGCCCAGGCCGTGCTGGCTGAGGCGCAGAGCGCGCTCGCCACCCGGCACCAGATCGAGCATGCCACCCTGCAGACCGAGACCGCCCCGACCCGCCAGTGCCATGAGGTGAATTGGTGAGCTCGGGCCTCCCGATCCATGTCATCGGCGGACCCGATCCGTCCCGGAGGGCCGTCCTGGTGCGACGGGTCCGCCTCCTGGTCGCCTTCACCATCGCCTACAACGTGATCGAGGCCGTGGTGGCGATCGCGGCCGGAGCGATCGCCGGCTCGGCGGCACTGCTCGGCTTCGGTCTCGACTCGGTCATCGAGGTCTCCTCCGCTCTCGCGGTCGCCTGGCAGTTCGCCGGCCGCGATCCCGAGGCCCGCGAGAAGGTCGCGCTGCGGATCATCGCGTTCTCCTTCTTCGGGCTCGCGGCCTTCGTCTCCTATGACGCCGTCACCAGCCTGATCGCCGGGCACGCCGCCGACCACTCCGGTCTCGGCATCGGCATCGCCGCGCTGAGCCTGCTCGTGATGCCCGCCGCCTCCTGGATCCAGCGCCGCACCGGCAACGAGCTCGGCTCCCACTCCGCCGTAGCCGACTCGAAGCAGACGCTGCTGTGCACCTACATGTCCGCGGCGCTGCTCGTGGGCCTGCTCGCCAACAGCGCCTGGGGCTGGTGGTGGGCCGACTCGGTCGCTGCGCTCGTCATCGCCGCGCTGGCCGTGGGGGAGGGGATCAACGCCTGGCGCGGTGAGGTCTGCTGCACTCCGGCCGGGGCCCTCGCCAGCCACGATGGCTGCGACAAGGGCTGCGCCTGCTGCTGACCGGGCAGCCTCGGGGCTCCCGGGGTGCGCTCACAGCTCGTCGAGGCGTTTGATCGCGGCCGCTTCCTCGGGGTCGGGATCGGTCTCGTCGAGGAAGGCCCGGGTGACCTCGACCGCGACGTCGGGGGCGAGGCGCTTGAGGCTCATCGCCAAGACGTTGGCATCGTTCCACAGGCGCGCGTTGCGGGCGATCCAGGGCTCCCAGGCGAGGGCGGCGCGTACGCCGGGGACCTTGTTGGCGGCGATCGCCGTGCCGGTTCCGGTCCAGCACATCACCACGCCGACGTCGACGCGGCCCTCCGCGACCGCCCGGCCGATGCCGGCGCCGAGGTCGGGCCAGGAGTCGGTCTCGACGACCTCGACGTCACCGCGCTCCCGCAGCTCGGCGAGCACGGCCCGGGTCGTCTCGTTCTCGTCGTCGCTTCCGAAGGCGATCCGCATGGTGCCGAACCTACCCTCGTGCTCAGGCGTGCGTGGCCGGTCCGCCGGGTCCGGTGAACTTCGCGCTGGGCTGGTCCTTCAGACTGGTGGTCAGCTCCCAGGTGCGCTGGTAGCCGGTGTGAGCGATGCGCCAGCCGAGCGGCGTACGGGTGTAGCGGTCCTCGTAGAAGGCGGCGCCTTCGAGGGCGAACTCGTAGGCGGGGGCGAAGACCTTGTCGTAGAGATACCAGCGGCCGGTGGCCGCATCGCCGTCGACCGCGATCTCCGGGTGGTGGAGGTGGTGCATCGTGATGATCTCCGCGGGCAGGTTGGTCCGCATGTAGTCGACCAGCTCGGCGGGCGAGGTGAACGAGAGCCCGGCGTAGTCGGCGGTGGCGTCGTCGCTGAAGCAGGTGGCGAACTCGTCCCACTGCTTGGTGTCGAGAAGGCGTACGTAGCGGTACTTGAGCTGCTCTATCTCGCTGATGTCACTCATGCGCCGATCATAGTAGAACGTGTTCTATTCTGGGGCGTCGTCTGTGCGAGCTGTGCGGTGACGTTCGACCGCCGGTCGGCCGTAGGTCATGACGAAGACCGTCGCCGAGGTGCAGGATCACGGTGTGGACGGGATGGTCGAGCTGCGCCAGCGGCGGGCGGCGCTGTTGGCGAACCGCCGCCTGACCTGGGTGTTCGGGGTGGACGACCCGGGGGTGGTGGTGCGCGAGGCATGGGTCGGCGAGATCCGGCTGCGCGTCCACATCCCGCGAGCCCAGGCCTCGGGGCGGCCGATCGTGCTGGCATTCCATGGTGGCGGCTGGTGCTGGGGATCGCCCGAGCAGTCGCGCTGGATGGCCGGCCGGATCGCGGCCCGCATCGGGGCGGTCGTGGTCGCGCCGGCCTACCGGCTCGCTCCGGAGCATCCCTATCCGGCGGCGGTCGAGGACTGTTGGGCCGTGCTGGCGTGGGTCGTCGCGAACGCCGACGAGCTCGGCGCCGATCCGACGAGGATCGCCGTGCTGGGCGACAGCGCCGGTGGCACGCTGGCCGCGGTCCTGGCGTTGCGCGCCCGGGACGAGGGCGAGTCTCGGATCCGCGGGCAGGTGCTGATCTATCCGCTCGTCGATCTCGTCGGCCTGCGTGGCCCGGGACTGGGCGGGATCGTGGATCACTACCTCGGCAAAGACGTGTCGCTCGCCGAGGAGTGGTCGGCCTCGCCGCTGCGAGCGCGGTCCCATGCGGGTCTGCCGCCCGCGCTGGTGCTCACCGCGCGGTTCGACCCGATGCGCTCGCACGCCGAGCGCTACGCCGACGCGCTGCGTACGGCTGGGGTGGAGGTCGCCGTTCACTGCCCGCGGCTGGCGACCCACGCCTATCTCACCCTGCCGGGCATCTCGCCGGCCTCGCGAGGCGGCCTGGCGCGGATCGTCGGCTTCCTGCGCGAGCGGCTGGGCTGATCAGCCGAGGTCGAGCCTGCCCGCCAGCTTGTCGAGGTAGGTGAGCACGCCTGCCGGCTCGGTGTCGGGGACGCCCCAGATCAGCTCGTCGGCCACCGACCACTCGGCCAGGTCGTCGGGTGTCGGCCGCTTCGCGACGAGGACGCGTACCTCGGGCTTGCCCTCGCGGCCCGCCGACTCCCACTCGTCCTGCAGCGTCTTCACCTTGTCGCCGATGCCGGCCTCGGTCGGGGTCGACATCCAGCCCTCCGCGTTGCGGGCGATCCAGCGCAGCGTCTTGGGGCCGCCGCCGGCGCCGACGATCGTCGGGATCCGGCCCTGCGGTGGCTTCGGGTAGGCCCAGGATGGGCCGAAGGAGACGAAGTCGCCCTGATAGGCCGCCTCCTCCTCGGTCCACAGCGCCCGCATCGCCTCCAGGTACTCCTTCAGTGCGGTGCGCTTGCGGTCGCCCGGGATGCCGTGGTCGGCGAGTTCGTCGGTGTTCCAGCCGAATCCGACCCCGAGCGAGACCCGGCCGCCGGAGAGGTGGTCGAGGGTCGCGATCGTCTTGGCGAGCGTGATCGGGTCGGACTCGACCGGCAGTGCGACGGCCGTGGAGAGCCCGATCCGCGAGGTGACCGCGGCGCAGGTCCCGAGGGTGACCCAGGGGTCGAGCGTACGCAGGTAGCGGTCGTCGGGGAGCTCGGCGCCGCCGGTGGGGTGCAGGGCGTCGCGGCGCACCGGGATGTGGGTGTGCTCGGGCACGTAGAACGTGTCGAAGCCACGCTCCTCGGCGGCGGTGGCGAGCTCGGCGGGCGCGATGCCGCGGTCCGAGGTGAACAGGACGATGCCGTGGCGCATGACACAACAGTAGAACGTGTTCTAGTCTTTGCGGAAGGGATCAACGGGAGAGAGAAGTGAACATGGAAGCCGACTACATCGTCGTAGGCGCCGGGAGTGCGGGCTGCGCCACCGCTCGCAGGCTGGCCGAGAGCGGTGCCAGCGTGATCGTGATCGAGGCGGGAACCAAGGACACCGCCTTCGGGATCAAGAACCTGCTCGAGCTCCCCGGCGCGGTCGCCGCGATGCTCTCCACGCCACAGCTGAAGAAGCTGGTCGACTGGGGCTACAAGTCGGTCCCGCAGAGCGCCGCCCTCGACCGGGTCATCCCGATGACCCGCGGCAAGGTGCTGGGCGGCTCGTCCTCGATCAACGGCATGCTCTGGGTGCGCGGCAACCGCCAGAACTTCGACGACTGGGCGGCCGACGGCGCGACCGGATGGTCCTACGACGACGTGCTCCCGGCGTTCAAGCGGATGGAGGACTTCGAGGGCGGCGGCGACGAGTTCCGCGGCCAGGGCGGGCCGGTGAAGGTGCGCTACCAGAAGGACCTCACCCCGGCGACGCAGACCTGGCTCGACGAGGCGCCCAAGCGGCTCGGGGTCAGCGCGCTCGACGACTACAACGGCAAGGAGCAGGAGGGTGTCGGCGTCGTCCAGCTCAGCGCGTCCGAGGGGCGCCGCTACTCGGCCTCGAAGGCCTACCTGCGCGAGCAGCCGCTGGACAACCTGCTGATCCTGACCAAGGCCCAGGTCACCCGCGTACGGATCGAGGGCTCGCGCGCCACCGGCGTCGAGGTCGTCGGTGCCGACGGCGACGAGCAGACCATCCGGGCGACCCGCGAGGTCATCGTGGCGGCCGGCGTCTACGGCTCACCGCACCTGCTGATGCTCTCCGGAATCGGTCATTCCGGCCACCTCCGCGACCACGGCATCCAGGTCCACGCCGACCTTCCCGTCGGCGACAACTTCCACGACCACCTCTTCGTGCCGGTCTCGTTCCGGATGGATTCGGCGCTGCGGCGGCCCACGCCGGCCTACTTCGCCGCTGGCTTCGCGAAGTCGCGGCTCACCCGCAAGGGCTGGGCTGCCGGCTCGCAGTTCGAGGCCTTCGGGTTCGTACGCAGCGCCTTGGCCGATCAGGTCCCCGACCTGCAGCTGCACGTCCTCTACTGGGTCTACCCGTTCCCGAACCAGGACGGCGACAAGGCCATCCGGCCGCCGACGAGCAAGCCCGGACTGTGCATCCTGCCCACGCTGATCTACCCGGAGAGCCGCGGCACCGTACGCCTGGCCAGCGCCGACCCGCTCGCGCACCCGCTGCTCGACCCGGCCTACCTGACGTCGGGCAAGGACACCGAGGTGCTCCTGGACGGGATCGCGAAGGTGCGCGAGATGATGGTCGGTCTCGGGGACAACCAGGGCGAGATCTCGCCCGGCCCGTCGTACGCCACCGATGAGGCGACCCGTGAGCTGCTGCCCAACATTGTGCACAGCGTCTACCACGGCGTCGGCACCTGCCGGATGGGGTCGGACGAGCGCGCCGTGGTCGACCCGTCGCTGCGGGTGTTGGGCATCGACGGCCTGCGCGTCGCCGACGCGAGCGTGATGCCCTCGATCACCGGTGGCAACACCAACGCGCCCTCGATCATGATCGGGGAGCGCGCCGCCGACCTGATCCTGGGGGCATAGATGTCCGACCTGCTGCTGAGCCAGGACCGCGATCGCGTCCGTACGCTCACCCTCGACCGTCCCGACCAGCTCAACGCGTTCAGCCAGGCGCTCTACGTCGCTCTCGCCGAGGCGCTTCGCGAGGCCGACGAGGACCCGGAGGTGGCGGTCGTGCTGCTGACCGGGACCGGCCGGGCCTTCTCGGCGGGCACCGACCTGATCGAGATGAAGGAGACCGCCTCGGGTGGCGACGAGAGCGCCGCCCACGGGTTCATCGGCCTGGTCGACTCCCTGGCGGCGTTCTCCAAGCCGCTGGTCGTCGCCGTCAACGGGCTGGGTCTCGGCATCGGCGTGACGCTCCTGGGCTTCGCCGACCTGGTCCTCGCCTCGACGAAGGCGAGGTTCAAGACGCCGTTCACCACGCTCGGGGTCGCGCCGGAGGCGGCCTCGAGCTTCCTGTTCCCGCGGCTGATCGGCCGCCAGAACGCCGCCTGGATGCTGATGTCGGGGGAGTGGTTCAGTGCCGAGGAGGCCCACGAGATGGGGCTCGTCTGGCGGGTCACCGAGCCAGAGGAGCTTCTCGAGGTCGCCTGGGGTCACGCCGCCACCCTCGCTGCGAGGCCGATCAGCAGCCTGGTCGCGGTCAAGGAGACGATGACCGCGTCGCTGCGCCCTGGGATCGAGGCTGCCCGGGAGCTCGAGAACGCCAAGTTCGCCGAGCTGCTCGGCGGTCCCGCCAACATCGAGGCGCTCGTCGCCTTCGCCGAGGGGCGGGAGCCCGACTTCACCAGGCTTCCGCCCGGGGCCTGAACCGGGCACAACGGGACTCCGATTCCGTCGTGGTCACCCCCTTGCCCGAAACGAGAACGTGTTCTAATCTGGACACGTGTCCAGCGCAACGAGCACCCGCCAGGCGGAGACGGTCGAGCGAGTGTTCGCCGCAGGTCTGGCCGAGCTGCGCGAAGTGGGGCACGAGGCACTGACCGTCCGTTCGGTCGCTGCCCGGGCCGGGGTCTCCCCGGCCACGGCGTACACCTACCTCGCCTCCAAGAACCATCTCTTCGCCGAGCTCTTCTGGCGCCATCTGGCCGAGACGCCGGCGGTCGAGGAGACCGGATCCCGCGTGGAGCGGGTGCAGGCGGCCGTACGCGGCCTCACGACCCGGATCGCGGAGGAGCCGGCGCTCGCGGCGGCGGTCACCCCGGCGCTGCTGGGCAGCGACTCCGATGTCGAGCGGCTGCGGCTGCGGATCGGGGCCGAGTTCGCTGCCCGGTTCGAGGCGGCGCTCGGCGAGGGTGCGGCCGAGGCCGAGCGCGAAGCCCTGCTGCTCGCCTTCTCCGGGGCGCTGCTGCAGGCGGGCATGGGCCTGATGACCTACGACGAGATGGCCGACCGGCTCGCCCCGGTCGTCGCCGTGATCGTCGGTAAGGAGTGAGATGACGAGCACCACCACCGAGATCTTCGACCCCTACGACTACGACTTCCACGAGGACCCCTACCCGGTCTATGCCCGGCTGCGGGACGAGGCGCCGCTCTACTACAACGCCTCCGACGACTTCTGGGCGCTCTCCCGGCATGCCGACGTGCACGCCGCGGTGAAGAACGACGTCACCTTCTCCAACCGGATGGGGGTCTCGCTCGACGCCAGCGCCTGGAACACCGACGCCCATCGGGTGATGTCCTTCCTGGCTCTGGACGGCAAGGAGCAGACCCGGCTGCGCAAGCTTGTCTCGGCCGGTTTCACCCCGCGCCGCGTACGCGAGCTCACCCCGCAGATCCAGGCGCTCGCCGACCACTACCTCGACGCGCTGATCGCGGCCTGCGCCGAGACCGGAGAGGCGGACTGGATCGCCGAGCTCGCCGGCAAGCTCCCGATGGACGTCATCTCGGAGATGATGGGCGTCCCCGTCGCCGACCGCGACGAGGTGCGCCGCCTGGCTGACCTGGTGGTGCACCGTGAGGACGGCGTACGCGACGTACCGGAGGCCGGGATGACAGCCGCGCTCGAGCTGATCGGCTACTACGCCGAGATGGTCGCGCAGCGGCGCAAGCAGCCCAGCGAGGACCTCACCTCGGCACTCATCGAGGCCGAGGTCGACGGCGACCGGCTGCTCGACCACGAGGTGATCGCGTTCCTGTTCCTGATGGTCGTGGCCGGCAACGAGACGACCACCAAGCTGCTCGGCAACGCGCTCTTCCACCTCGGCGCCCACCCGTCTCAGCTCGCCGAGGTCTTCGCCGATCCCGAGGACACCGCGCCGGTGGGCGCATGGATCGAGGAGACCCTGCGCCACGACACCTCCAGCCAGATGCTGGCCCGCTACGTCGCCGAGGACGTCGAGCTCCACGGCCAGGTCGTCCCTGCCGGGTCGAAGCTGCTCGTGCTGCTCGGCTCGGCCAATCGCGACGAGCGCGTCTTCACCGCCCCGGACGTCTTCGACATCCATCGCCCCTCCGACGAGCTCGGCAGGATCATGAGCTTCGGCGTCGGCCGGCACTTCTGTCTCGGCGCCAACCTCGCCCGGCTGGAGGCTCGCGTCGTGCTGGCGGAGCTGGTGCGGCGTACGTCTGGCTTCGAGGTCCACGCCGACCGTGCTGTCCGCGTGCACTCCACCAGCGTGCGTGGGTTCGCCGAGCTGCCCGTCACGTTCGCCTGGAGGACGGTCCGATGAGCAAGTACGCACAGCCCGACCGCCGCCCGGCGGTGATCACCGGCGCCTCCTCCGGGATCGGCGCGGAGACCGCGAAAGCGCTGGCCACGGAAGGTTTCCCGGTCGCGCTCGGTGCCCGGCGGCTCGACCGGGTCGAGGAGATCGCCGCCGCGATCCGGGCCGACGGGGGAGAGGCGGTCGCGCATCCCCTCGACGTGACCTCGGACGAGTCGGTCGCCGAGTTCGCCGCGAAGGCGGTCGCCGACCTTGGCGAGATCGAGGTCGTGGTCAGCAACGCCGGCGTCACCCATCCGGGAGCCACCGTCGACGTCTCCACCGAGACCTTCGGCGGCCAGGTCGACATCAACCTGCTCGGCGCCCACCGGATCCTGCGCGCCTTCGGGCCCGGGATGATCGAGCGGCAGCGCGGCGACCTGGTCTTCCTCTCCTCCGACGTGGCGGTGAAGCCGCGGCCGTTCATGGGAGCGTACGCAGCCTCCAAGTGGGGCCTGGAAGGCATGATCAACGCGCTCCAGATGGAGCTCGAGGGCACCGGCGTCCGGGCCTCCATCGTGCGACCCGGTCCCACCCACTCCGACATCGGCAACGAGTGGCCCGCCGAGCTCGGCGGCTTCGTGCTGGAGCAGTGGGTCAGATGGGGCCTCGCGCGCCACCCACACTTCCTCAAGGCCCGGGCGCTGGCCGACGCGATCACATCGGTCGTGACCGCCAAGCGCGGAGTCCACATCAGCACCATCGACGTCAACCCCGAAGCCCCTGTGCAGGAGCCACGATGACGATCCCCACCGTCTCCACCGTCCTGGACGACCAGGACCCCAGCGTCCCCGAGATCATCCGCGGCACCGGACATCTGCCGGAGATGCGGGTCGACCCGATCTCGCTGTTCACCCGCGTCCGCGAGGAGTGCGGCGACCTCGGGCGCTTTCGGCTCGCCGACAAGGACGTCGTCCTGGTCACCGGAGCCGAGGCCAACGAGGCGTTCTTCCGGGCGCCCGACGAGGTGCTCGACCAGGCGGCCGCGTACCCGTTCATGACGCCGATCTTCGGCAAGGGCGTCGTCTTCGACGCCTCTCCGGAGGAGCGGCAGCAGATGCTGAAGAACCAGGCGCTGCGCGGCGACATGATGCGCGGGCACGCGCAGACGATCGAGGCCGAGATCCGCCGGATGATCGCCGGCTGGGGCGACGAGGGCGAGATCGACCTGCTCGACTTCTTCGCCGAGCTGACCATCTACACCACCTCGGCGTGCCTGGTCGGGAAGCCGTTCCGCGAGGAGCTCGACTCCTCCTTCGCCCAGCACTATCACGAGCTGGAGCACGGCACGGACGCCATCGCGTACGTCGACGCCTACGCCGACATCGAGAGCTTCCGGATGCGCGATGCCGCCCGGGAGAAGCTCGTCGCGCTGGTCCAGGCGATCATCGACAAGCGGGTCGCGCGGGCCAAGGAAAATGGGGGCAAGGTCGCTCGCGAGGAGCGCGACCTCCTCGACGTGCTCATCTCGATCGAGATGGACACCGACACCATCACCGGGGTCTTCATCTCGATGATGTTCGCCGGCCACCACACGTCCTCGGGCACGGCCTCATGGGCGATGATCGAGCTGCTGCGGAACCCCGAGGTCATGGGCGATGTCGTCCAAGAGCTCGACGAGCTGTACGCCGACGGCAGCGACGTCTCCTTCCAGGCCCTGCGCTCCATCCCGGTGCTCGAGGCGGCGCTCAAGGAGACGCTGCGGCTGCACCCGCCCCTGATCATCCTGATGCGGCTGGTGCGCGAGGACTTCGAGCTGCTCGGCGAGACCATCCCGGCCGGCACCCTGCTCGCCGCCTCGCCACGGGTCTCCAACCGGATCGAGGCCGACTTCCCTAGGCATGCGTCCTTCGACCCGAGCCGCTACATCGACCCGCGCCAGGAGGACATGCAGAACCGCTGGACCTGGATCCCGTTCGGCGCGGGCAAGCACCGCTGCGTCGGCAACGCGTTCGCGATGATGCAGATGAAGGCCATCTTCTCGGTCATCCTGCGCGACTACTCGTTCGAGGCGGCGCAGCCGCTCGAGTCGTACGCCGACGACTTCACCAAGATGGTGATCCAGCTCCAGCAGCCCTGCCGGGTCCGCTACCGGAGGCGGTCGCCGTGAGAATCGCTGCTGACCTGGGGCTCTGCCAGGGGCACCAGGAGTGCCTCGCCGAGGCCCCGGAGCTCTTCGCCTTCGACGACGACAGCTATCAGGTCGTCCTACGCATCACCGAACCGTCCGAGGAGCAGCTTCCCGCCGCGCGTGCGGCCGTGAAGTACTGCCCCGCTTTCGCTCTCAATCTGGAGGACTGAATGGACCGCGCCGAGATCGAGGAGTTCTGGGCCCACTGGCTCGACCTCAACCGGAAGGCGGAGGCCGACGGCAACTGGTCGCCGCTGGCCGACGTGTATGCCGAGGACGCGACGTACGGCTGGATGTACACGCCGGACGAGCACTTCATGGCGGTGGGCCGCGAGCAGATTCGGGAGTGGGCGCTCGGCACCGAGATGGCCGGGCTCGAGGGCTGGCACTACGACTACCAGGCGACGGTCATCGATGACGTCAACGCCATGGTGATCGGCTTCTGGCGGCAGCGGGCCGGGATCGTCGACGACGCGACCGGCGAGGAGTACGAGATCCTCGGGATCGGCGGCTCCTGGTTCGGGGTCGCACCGCGGCCCGACGGCGACGGGCTGGAGTTCGCCTGGCAGCGGGACTGGTTCGACCTCGGGTCGACCGCGACCACCTTCCTCGACATCGTCAAGGCGAAGAAGGCGACCGCCGGGCTGCTGGAGCGGATGTCGCTGAACGGCATCGAGCAGCCCGGCCACTACCGCCTCGCCGACCTGCCCTCGACCGTCTGGCCGCCGCCGGTGGCGGCCGGGAACTTCGTCACCCAGGAGCTGCCGAGATGACGCGCATCCCCACCAACCCGCCCGCCCAGCAGCTCGTCGACGGCAAGCTCGGCGCGGCCAGCTCCGGCGAGACGTACGCCATCCTCAACCCGGCCACAGGGCAGGAGATCGGGCGCGCGCCCGACTCGACGGCCGAGGACATGGACGCCGCCATCGCGGCCGCGCGGAAGGCCTTCGACGAGACCGACTGGTCGACCGACGTGGCGTACCGGATCCGGTGCCTGCGCCAGCTCCACCAGGCGATCCTCGACAACGCCGAGGCTCTGCGCGAGCTGACCACCGCCGAGGTCGGCGCGCCCGCGTTCCTGGTGGCCGGGCCGCAGTTCGACACCCCGGTCGAGACGTTGAAGTGGACCATCGAGCTCGCCGAGTCCTTCGAGTGGGAGCGGGACCTCGGCGTCGGGGTCACGATGGGGATCTCCTCGCGGCGTACGGTGCGGCGCGAGGCCGTCGGCGTGGTCGCCGCGATCACGCCGTGGAACTTCCCCAACCAGATCAACCTCGCCAAGATCGGACCGGCGCTGGCGGCGGGAAACACGGTGATCCTGAAGCCCGCCCCGGACACGCCATGGCTGGCCGCGGAGCTGGGCCGGCTGGCGGCCGAGCACACCGATCTCCCGCCGGGCGTCTTCAACGTCGTCACCCCGCGCGACAACCGGGTGGCCGCGATGCTGGCCGAGGACCCGCGGGTCGACCTGGTCTCCTTCACCGGATCCACGGCCACCGGCCGGGCGATCATGGCGGCCGCTGCGCCCAGCCTGAAGAAGGTCTTCCTCGAGCTCGGCGGCAAGTCCGCGGCGATCGTCCTCGACGACGCCGACATCGCCTCGGCCGCCTCGATGGCGGCTTTCTCGGTAGCCGTCCACGCAGGTCAGGGCTGTGCTCTGACCACCCGGCTGCTGGTGCCTCGCGACTCTTACGACGCAGCCGTCGAGGCGGCCGCCGCGACGATGTCCTCCCTCGGCGCGGGCGACCCGGCCGATGCCGGCACGATCTGTGGCCCGGTGATCTCCGCGGTCCAGCGCGACCGGATCCTCGGCTACCTCGCGCTCGCCGAGGAGGAGGGCGGCCGCATCGCGACCGGTGGCGCGGTCGCGGTCCAGGACGGCGACCTCGCCGGCGGCTTCTGGATCCAGCCCACCGTCGTCGCCGGCCTCGACAACTCCGCCCGCGTCGCCCGCGAGGAGATCTTCGGCCCCGTGCTCACGGTGATCCCGCACGACGGCGACGACGATGCCGTACGCATCGCCAACGACTCGCCCTACGGCCTCTCCGGCTCCGTGGAATCCGGGTCGCTGGAGCGCGCGAAGTCGGTCGCCGCCCGGATCCGCACCGGCACCATCGGTGTCAACGGCGGCCAGTGGTTCGGCCCCGACGCCCCCTTCGGCGGCTACAAGCAGTCCGGCCTCGGCCGGGAGATGGGCGTCGAAGGCTTCGAGGAGTACCTCGAGACCAAGTTGATCGCGGAGCCGGCATGAGCACAGGAGAGACCATGAGGTTCAAGGACAAGGTCATCGTCGTCACCGGCGCCGCCCAGGGGATCGGCGAGGCGTACGCCAAGGGGCTGGCCGCCGAGGGAGCCGCCGTCGTCGTCGCCGACCTGAACGAGGAGAAGGGGCAGCAGGTCGCCAAGGAGATCGAGGCGGCCGGCGGCGTCGCCAGGTTCGTACGCTGCGACGTCTCCGACCACGCGTCGGCGGCCGCGCTGGTGGCCGAGACGACCGAGGCGTACGGCGGGATCGACGGGCTGATCAACAACGCCGCGATCTACGGCGACATGGCCTTCGACCTGCTGATCACCGTCGACTGGGACTACTACGAGAAGTTCATGAGCGTGAACCTCAACGGGGCCCTCGTGATGACCCGCGCGGCCTACCCGGCGATGCAGAAGCGGGGCGGTGGGGCGATCGTCAACCAGTCCTCGACCGCCGCCTACCTCTACTCCGGCTTCTATGGTCTGGCCAAGGTCGGCATCAACGGCTTGACTCAGCAGCTCGCCCACGAGCTCGGTGGGATGAACATCCGGGTCAACGCGATCGCGCCGGGGCCGACCGACACCGAGGCGACCCGCACCCAGGCCGGTGACGCGGCCAAGGAGATGACGAAGCAGATGGCGATCAAGCGCCTCGGCACCACCGAGGACATGGTCGGGACCGCGAAGTTCCTCCTCTCCGAGGACTCCTCGTGGATCTCCGGACAGATCATCGCCGTCGACGGCGGCGGGACGTTCCGGCTGTGACCGCGGTGCCCAGGACGCGCGCCGGGTTCGTCGGGCTCGGCAACATCGGCAAGCCGATGGCGCTCCAGCTCGCCGGCACGGACGGGATCGAGCTGTGGGTGCACGACATCGCCGAGGAGCCCGTCGCCGAGCTCGGTGCCGCCGGTGCGAAGGCGGCCGGCTCGGTCGCCGAGCTGGCCTCGGCCGTCGACGTACTCAGCGTGATGGTGCGCGACGACGACCAGGTGCGCCAGGTGCTCGCCGAGGTGCTCACGTCTGTGGGTGACCGTCCGGGGCACGACCCACTGACGGTCCTGGTGCACTCCACGGTGGCCCCGGAGACACCGGCCGAGCTCGCGGCGACCGCCGAGCCGCACGGGGTGAACGTGCTCGATGCCCCCGTCTCCGGCGGCCCGATGGGGGCAGCCGTTGGCACCCTGGCCATCCTCGTGGGCGGCAGCCCGGAGGCGTACGCAGCGGCCGGCCCGGTCCTGGCCGCGATGGGCTCCAAGGTGGTCCATGCCGGCCCGGTTGGCGCCGGGACGAGGTTCAAGCTGGCCCGCAACCTGCTCCACTTCGCTTCCTTCACCGCCGCCACCGAGGCCCAGCGGCTCGCCGAGGCGGCGGGGCTCGACCTGGTGGCGCTCGGTGAGGTCGTACGCCACACCGACGCGATCACCGGTGGCCCGGGCGCGATCATGCACCGCGACACCACCGCGCCGATCGAGGAGACCGACTTCTGGCACGGCGTCTTCGGCCACGTGGTCGCGCTGGGGGAGAAGGACCTCGGCTTCGCGATCGCGCTCGCCGACGAGCTCGGCGTCGAGGTGCCGCTCGCCCGGCTCGCGCTCGAGCGCCTGGCGCTGGGGCTCGGGCTGCCCAAGGACTGAACAAGGAACGGACACATGACTTCAGAGCACATGAGTGATGGCATCGACAAGTTCGCCGACCTTCCCGAGCAGCGCGCCAAGGGGCTGCGCAAGATGGAGGAGGTCTACGGCTTCGACATGGCCGACGGCGAGGGCGACTTCTTCCGCTACACCGCCGACCATCTCTTCGGGGACATCTGGCAGCGCCCGGGCCTGACCACCCGCGACCGCCGGCTCCTGCTGATCGGCCTGCTCGCCGGGCAGGGTGCGGCGGACGTGCTCGGGATCCAGGTGCCCGCGGCGTACGCCAACGGCGAGCTCTCCGAGGACGAGCTGCGCGAGATCGTGGTGTTCCTGAGCCACTACGCGGGATGGCCGAACGGTGCCAGGATGAACACGGTCGTCGAGGAGACGATCGGGAAGGCCCAGCGGATGGCTCAGCGGAAGGCTCAGCGGAAGGCTCAGCGGAAGGCTCAGCGGAAGGCTCAGCGCTCATGACGTACGTCATCACCCAGTCGTGCTGCAACGACGCCTCCTGCGTGGAGGTCTGCCCGGTCGACTGCATCCATCCCGGGCCCGACGAGCCGGGCTTCGGCGCCGCCGAGATGCTCTACGTCCACCCCGACGAGTGCATCGACTGCGGCGCGTGCGAGGACGCCTGCCCGGTCAACGCGATCTTCCCCGACTACGAGGTCCCGGACGCGTTCGCGCCCTACGTCGACATCAACGCCGCCTTCTTCGAGTTCACCGGCGAGCAGGAGGAGCCCGCGCCGCTGCCGTCGCTGGCCCCCAAGATCACCGGCAACGGACCGCTCAAGGTGGCCGTGGTCGGGGCCGGTCCGGCCGGTTGGTACGTCGCCGAGGAGCTCGCTGCCACCCGCCGCTGCGACGTCGAGATCACCGTCATCGACCGGCTCGCGACCCCTTACGGCCTGGTCCGCTACGGCGTCGCACCGGACCACCTGGACACCAAGGCGATCGTCTCCGGGTTCGCGAAGACGGCCCGCCACCGCCGCGTGCGGACGCGCTACAACGTCGAGATCGGACGCGACGTCACCCACGAGGAGCTGCTCGGCGCCCACCACGCGGTCGTCTACACCACCGGCGCGGGCGAGGGCCGCAGCCTCGGCCTGCCGGGGGAGGAGCTGCCCGGCTCGACCTCGGCGGCGGAGCTCGTCGGTTGGTACAACGGCCATCCCGACCGAGCCGAGCTCACCTTCCCGCTCGCGCACGAGCGGGCCGTCATCATCGGCAACGGCAACGTCGCGCTCGACCTGGCCAGGCTGCTGCTGGCCGACGAGGCGGCTCTGACGGCCTCCGACCTGGCTCCGGCCGCGCTCTCCGCTCTGGCGGCCAGCGGCATCCGCGAGGTCGTCGTCACCGCCCGCCGCGGCGCCGAGCACGCCGCCTTCACCAGCCCGGAGCTGCGGGCGCTGGCCGACGCCCCGGGCATCGACGTCGTGGTCGACGAGGCGGACCTGACCGCCCTGCCGACCGAGGCGGACACGACCGAACGCAACGCCCACACCTTCGGGTCGCTCCAGAAGGCCGACCTGCTCCGCGACCTGGCCGCCCGGCCGCGTACGGACGCCGCGAAGCGGCTCGTCCTCCGCTTCGGCCTGACACCCACCGAGATCCTCGGCACGGAGACCGTCACCGGAGTGCGCTTCGCCAGCGGCGAGGAGGTCGAGGCAGGGCTGGTGGTCCGGGCCACGGGCTACCGCTCCGCGGGCGTAGCCGGCGTCCCGAACGAGGCGGGTACCGGCCGCTTCCTGCACGAGGCCGGCCGGGTGATCGGGGCCGAGGCCACCTACACCGCGGGCTGGGCGAAGCGCGGTCCCAGCGGAGTGATCGGCACCAACCGCGCCTGCGCCGCGGAGACCGTACGCACCCTGCTCGACGACTATGCCGCGGGCGGCCTTCCCGACCCGACCGAAGAGTCGCTCGATGACCTGTTGGCAGGGAGGGGCGTGACCGTGGTCGACCAAGCCGGCTGGAACACCCTGGACGCCCACGAGTGTGCCTCGGGCGAGGAGACCGGTCGCCCGCGGGTGAAAGTGACCGATCGGACCGAACAGGTCCGCATCGCAACACTGGTCCACGCGCGGTGAGCCTGGCCGGCCCACTGGTGTCCAAGGAGTGAGACCCGCGCGGTGACTAGACGGGTCCTTCGTGGACTTGACGGGCGTTTCAGTATCAAGCGTCATCTCAACACAGCCTACGGCCTGACGCCCGAGCAGTACCGCACGAAGTGGGGCCTGCCGAGCGACT
>NZ_JBEXJF010000011.1:0-137449 GCF_040608935.1 Nocardioides sp. NPDC004968 | reverse complement strand
CCTCATTCAGGTGACAAACCGAGCCTGGCCAGCATTCCTTGGTGACATTCTTCAACCGTTATCGCGAAGATACGGTGATCTCCCCAGCTGCCATCTCGACCGACCTGAGTGACGTCTCGGCGACTGCGTGCGTCCAAGGAGCGGACCGATCGCGTGTTTTCACATTCAATCGACTAATTCAAGTATTCTCCTCGACATTCGTAACCCGATCGACCTTGACTCGGCAGGGCAGAAGTGAGGAACCAGATGAAGAAGATCAAGGTTGCGGTGGCGTTGGCCGCTGCGAGCATCCTGACCTTGACCGCGTGCGGCGGCTCCGGCGGCGCCAGTGACGCGGAGTCGATCTCCATCGTCGGCTTCGCCGTCCCCGAGACGGCCAACAAGGCGATCGCCAAGGAGTTCAACAAGACCCCCGAGGGCGAGGGCGTCACCTTCCAGACCTCCTACGGCGCCTCGGGCGACCAGAGCCGTGCGGTCGAGTCCGGCCTGAAGGCCGACTATGTCCACCTGTCCGTCGGCACCGACGTACAGCGCCTGGAGAAGGCCGGCCTCGTCGACGCGTCGTGGGACGACGGCGACAACAAGGGCATCGTGTCCAGCTCGGTCGTCGTACTCGGTGTCCGTGAGGGCAACCCGAAGAACATCCAGGGCTGGGAGGACCTCGTCAAGCCCGGGGTCGGCGTGGTCACGGCCAACCCGGCCTCGTCCGGCGCCGCCCGCTGGAACGCGCTGGCCGCGTGGGGCTCCGTGGTGAAGAACGGTGGCACCGAGGAGGAGGGCAAGGCGTACCTCGACAAGCTCTTCAAGAACGTCGTCACCCTGACCAACTCCGGCCGCGACGCCACCACCGCCTTCCTCGGCGGCACCGGCGACGTGCTGCTCGCCTACGAGAACGAGGCGATCCTCGCGGCCCAGCAGGGCGAGGGCTTCGAGTACATCATCCCGGACTCCACCGTCCTCATCGAGAACCCCGGCGCCATCCTCAAGGACTCCTCCAAGCCGTCTCAGGCCTGGCTCGACTTCGTCCTCGACCCGCAGGGCGGTCAGAAGCAGTTCGCGCTGACCGGCTTCCGCCCGGTCAACACCGCCGAGCCCGGCGTCGTCGACTGGGACGCGATCGGCCTCAAGCCGGAGGACATCAAGGGCGCCAAGGACCCGGCTGACCCGTTCCCGGCGCCGAAGCAGCTGCTCACCCTGGAGAACGACTTCGGCGGCCGCGACTGGTCGGGTGTCAAGGAGAAGCTCTTCGGCACCGGTGAGGACGGCGAGGAGCTCGGCATCGTGACCGACTCCATCGCCAAGTCCGGCAAGGCCTCGCAGTAGTCCGGTCATGACGACAACCATCCCTACGGTCCGGCCGGCTGCCCGTCGCAGCCGGCCGGGCAACACTCTGACAAGGACCAGCGGCATCGGGCTCGGTATCACGATGCTTTGGTTCAGCCTGCTCGTCCTCATCCCGCTGGTGGCGGTGATCATCACCGCCTCCAGCGGCGGCTGGTCCGCCTTCGCGAACCAGCTCACCAATGAGCAGACCGCCTCGGCGATCTTGCTGACGATCCGTGCGGCCATCGTGGTCACCCTGATCAACGTCGTCATCGGCACCGTGATCGCCTGGGTCCTGGTCCGTGACAAGTTCTGGGGCAAGGGCCTGCTCGAGGTAATCATCGACATCCCGTTCGCACTGCCGACGATCGTCGCGGGCCTCGTGCTGCTCTCCCTCTACGGCGCCGAGTCGCCCCTCGGCCTGCACTGGGCGAACACGTCGACGTCGGTCTACCTCGCCCTCGCCTTCGTGACGCTGCCCTTCGTCGTACGCATGGTGCAGCCCGTCCTCGAGGAGCTCGACACCGACGTGGAGGAGGCCGCGGCCTCACTGGGGGCGTCCCGGTTCACCACGTTCTGGCGGATCATCCTGCCGTCGCTGGCCCCGGCCATCGCGGCGGGCGCGGCGCTCTCCTTCGCGCGCGGGATGGGGGAGTACGGCTCCCTGGTCCTGCTCTCGGGCAACCTGCCGTTCAAGTCCGAGGTCGCCTCGGTGCGGATCCTGTCCGCGATCGAGAACGACAACCCGGAGGGCGCGGCGGCGATCGCGGCGATGCTGCTGGGCGTCTCTCTCCTCGTCATCGTCGTCCTCGACCTGGTCCAGAGGAGGATGGTCCGCCGTGGCTGAGACCCGTCGTGCTCCGCGCACACCACTGACGTACGTCCTCCGCGTCATCGTCGTCGCCTACCTCGGGCTCCTGGTGGCCTGGCCGGTGGTCCTGGTCGCCTGGAACGCCTTCTACGTGCCCGATGTCGGGTTCACGACCGAGGCGTTCACCGCGATCTTCAACGACCCGCAGATGATGCACGCGATCCAGCTGACCTGCGTGGCCGCAGTGGTCGCGACGCTGATCAACCTGCTCTTCGGCGTCTCGATCTCGCTGCTGCTGGTGCGTACCGAATTTCCTGGCAAGCGCCTCCTGAGCGCGATGATCGACCTGCCGCTGTCGGTCTCGCCGATCGTCGTGGGCCTGGCGCTCGTGCTGGTCTACGGCGGCCGCGACGGCTGGTTCGGGCCGACGCTCGAGTCGGCCGGGATCCAGATCATCTTCTCGACGCCCGGCATCATCATGGCGACCGCGTTCGTCTCGCTTCCGCTGGTGATCCGTGAGGTCATCCCGGTGCTGGAGGAGATCGGCACCGAGCAGGAGCAGGCCGCCGCGTCGCTCGGCGCGAGCGGCTGGCAGACGTTCTGGCGGATCACGCTCCCGGGCATCAAGTGGGCCGTCATCTACGGCGTCGTGCTCACCCTGGCCCGCTCGCTCGGCGAGTTTGGCGCGGTCAAGGTCGTCTCCGGCAACGTGCTCGGCCAGACCCGTACCGCCACCCTCGCGGTCGAGGAGAAGTACCTCAACTTCGACCAGCAGGGCGCGTACGCCGTCGCCTTCCTCCTCGCCAGCGTCTCGGTCATCTGCATCCTCATCGTCTTCGTGCTGCGCGCCCGCGGTGCGCGCGTGCGGTGAAAGGACACATCCCATGAGCATCGAAGTAAGTGGTGTCAACAAGCGTTACGGCGACTTCGTCGCGCTGGAGGACATCAACCTGACCATCCCCACCGGGCAGCTGACCGCCCTGCTGGGGCCCTCCGGCGGCGGCAAGACCACGCTGCTGCGGGTCATCGCCGGGCTGGAGACACCCGACACCGGGTCGGTTGTGATCGAGGGCAAGGACGCGACCTCGCTGCCGGTTCAGAAGCGCAACGTCGGCTTCGTCTTCCAGCACTACGCCGCGTTCAAGCACCTCTCGGTGGCTCGCAACGTCGCCTTTGGTCTGGAGATTCGCAAGCGCCCCAAGGCGGAGGTCGCGAAGAAGGTCTCGGAGCTTCTGGAGCTCGTCCACCTCTCGCAGTTCGCCAACCGGCTGCCCTCGCAGCTCTCCGGCGGCCAGCGGCAGCGGATGGCGCTGGCCCGGGCGCTGGCGATCGAGCCGTCCGTGCTGCTGCTCGACGAGCCCTTCGGCGCCCTGGACGCGAAGGTACGCAAGGAGCTGCGCGACTGGCTGCGACGCCTCCACGACGAGGTGCACGTGACCACCGTCTTCGTGACCCACGACCAGGAGGAGGCCCTCGAGGTCGCCGACGAGATCGTGGTCGTCAACCAGGGCGGCATCGAGCAGATCGGCACCCCCGAGCAGCTCTACGACGAGCCCGCCAACGACTTCGTGATGTCGTTCCTCGGCGACGTCACCACCCTGGGCGGTTCCCTGATCCGGCCCCATGACGTCGAGGTCACCCCCTCGCCGATCTCCGAGCACTCACTCGAGGGCACCGTCTCGCGCGTCCTGCGGATCGGGTTCGAGGTGCGCCTCACCGTCCTCACCGACGACGGTGAGGTCGTGACCGCCGAGCTGACGCGTACGCATGCCCGGGCTCTGCAGCTCGAGGAGGGCGTCAACGTCTTCGTCACGCCGTCGCCCGGGGCTTATACGATGCCGGCGCCTGCGGCGTAGCGGCGGGACGGGATACCCGGTTAACCGGTGAAACTGGCACTTCTCAGGTGTTGCAATGCCAGAGAAGTGCAGGAATACCCGGTTAACCGGGTATCCCAACGGCTCAGTGAGGCAGCCAGGCCTCGTCGCGCGCGGTGCGGGTGGTGACCTCGTCGGGCAGTTCACGAGAGGCGAGCTCGGCGATCGAGACCTTCTCGAAGACCTCGCGCAGCGAGTCGCGGGCGGCGATCCACACGTGCTGGAGGACATCGGCGCGCTCGTTGTAGGTGACACCCTCCGGACGCAGCCCGTAGACCGAGACCAGCGGACCGTCGACGGCGCGGATCACGTCGGCGACGGACACGTCCGATGCCTTGCGGGCCAGGCGCCAACCGCCTGACTGGCCGCGCTGTGAGATGACGACGCCGGCCTTGCGGAGGTCGGCGAGGATCGCCTGCAGGAATCCGTGAGGGATCTCCTGGGCGCGGCCGAGCTCTTCGGCGCTGACAGCTTTTCCGTCCTCGCGCGCGGCCATCTCGATGAGGGCGCGGAGGGCGTAGTCGGACTTGGCAGATACTCGCACGGCCACATTCTTGCAGATGAATGCAGAATTTCGCTCAATCTAGTGGTCAAGTCCACTTTCATTCACGAGCGTCTCGGATCGCACCTTGAGAGCTGCGGCATGCCGCCGGAACCCGTCCGCAACCCGCTCGGGTCCGGCCAGCCCGACCAGCGGACCGGAGAACTCCTCGACGGTCTCGTAACACGTCGGCCCGCCGGGTCGCTGGGTCAGCCGCTGGTGACGTACGCCCCGCACCAGGCCGAGCCGCGCCGGCCAGCCCTCATAGACATAGGCCAGGTACGCAACCCCGACCCCGTCCGCGCCGACTACCGGCGCCTCGAGCGCCGAGATCCGCTCCGGCGAGCGCGCACGGCCGCCGTTCGCCCAGGTCACATGCAGCACGATCGGGTTGCCCACCGCCGCCGGCTGCGCGGTCTCGGCCCACACGACGAACGGGTTCCAGGCGGCGTACGCCTCGGTCTCGACCATCACCCGCCACACCACGTCGATCGGAGCGTCGATCTCGATCGAGGCTCGCGGGTGCTCGTAGGCCACGAGTTCAGCGGTAGTTGATGAACTGCACCGCGAAGTCGTAGTCCTGGCCCTTGACCAGCGAGATCACGTTCTGCAGGTCGTCGCGCTTCTTGGAGGAGACGCGGAGTTCGTCGCCCTGGATCTGCGCCTTGACGCCCTTGGGCCCCTCGTCGCGGATCAGCTTGGAGATCTTCTTCGCGTCCTCGGAGGAGATGCCCTCCTTGAGGGTGATCGAGATCTTCGACTGCTGCCCCGACTGGCGCGGCTCGCTCGCGTCGAGGATCTTGAGCGACTGCTTGCGCTTGATCAGCTTGTCCTGGAAGACCGAGAGCACCGCGCTCGCGCGGTCGTCGGCGGACGCCGAGATCTCGATCCCCTGCTCACCGCTCCACTCGATGGTCGCGTTGGTGCCCTTGAAGTCGAACCGCGTCGAGACCTCCCGTGCGGTCTGGCTCAGCGCGTTGTCGACCTCCTGGCGGTCGATCTTGCTCACGATGTCGAACGACGAGTCCGCCATGACTCTCTCCTCTAGATTCTGACCAAGTCTGTGGTGTCTCACCCTAGGACCTCGTCCCGTTTTCGTACGCCGCCAGGCCCTGCGCTATTGTTTCTTGCTGTCGCGATCCCCTTTGCGGGAGCGCGCGCGATCCCGGCAGATTGCCCGAGCGGCCAATGGGAGCGGACTGTAAATCCGTCGGCTTTTGCCTTCGAAGGTTCGAATCCTTCATCTGCCACGCCTGGGAGAACACCCCTGGTGACCAGCACAAACACTGGCCGCCAGGGGTGTTTCGCGTATCCGACCGTATCCGTGACTGAGGTCTCCGGCGGCCCGCCGTGCAGCGGCGGTGGGGCGGGAGGCGCGATAGGTTCTGGTGATGGATATGAACGCCTACCAGCAGGCAGCGCTGCGCACCGCGGGGTCGAAGGGCACGCCCAACGAGGTGTTCCATCTGCTGCTGGGGCTGGTCGGCGAGACGGGCGAGATCGCCGAGAAGGCGAAGAAGATCATTCGGGACCACGACAGCGACTTCGCCCAGTGGGACCTCGATGATCTCGCCAAGGAGCTCGGCGACACACTGTGGTACCTGGCAGTCCTCGCTGACCACTTCGGGCTTCCGCTCGCGGACGTTGCAGAGCTCAACATCAAGAAGCTCGCCGATCGTCAGCAGCGCGACGC
Source organism: Nocardioides sp. NPDC004968 (assembly GCF_040608935.1). Taxonomy (NCBI): domain Bacteria; kingdom Bacillati; phylum Actinomycetota; class Actinomycetes; order Propionibacteriales; family Nocardioidaceae; genus Nocardioides; species Nocardioides sp. NPDC004968. Next base: position 131,207 of record NZ_JBEXJF010000011.1, on the reverse strand, counting down.
CATCGGTGGCAGTGGCGACAACCGCTGACCCACCGATAGGGCCGTGGCAGCCACGGTCCTGGTTCACGAAGGAGCACCCATGACAGTCGACGCACCGTCCCCCGCGGAGAATGACGAGTTCTGGCGAGAGCGTCGGGTCTCCTTCCTGACCACGAGCCGGCCGGACGGCAGCCCGCACCTCGTCCCGGTGGGGGTGACGTTCGATCCCGAGGCCGGCATCGCGCGCGTCATCAGCAGCGCGGGCAGCAAGAAGGTCCGGAACGTACGCGCAGCCGGGGCCGGCGCGCAGGCGGCGGTCAGCCAGGTGGACGGGCGTCGTTGGTGCACGCTGGAGGGCACGGCGGTGGTCAAGGACGACGCGGAGTCGGTGGCCGAGGCCGAGCGGCGGTACGCCGAGCGTTACCGGCAGCCCCGTCCCAACCCGGAGCGTGTGGTCATCGAGATCACCGTGACCCGGGTGTTGGGCAACGTACGTCCATCGGGTTGGTGAGCGCCGACAGGGCATGAAAGCCCCCTCCGGGGAAGAGCGTCGTCGTTTCCCTTGCGAGTTATCAGATATCTGACTACTGTGATCGGCATCACATCACCCCCACTTCGGAGGACGTCATGATCCGAACCCGCACGAACGTCGTCGGCCGCACCGCCGTTGGCGGTCTCATCTCCATGCTGGCCATCTCGCTCACGGCTTGTGGCGCGCTGGGCGGCGAGTCCGAGTCGAACTCCTCGGACGGAACGGTCACGGTCTGGCAGTACTACGGCGATGAGCAGATGCCGACCGGCAAGCCTCTCTACGACGCACTCGAGGCGTACGACGCTCAGAACGACGATGTGAAGGTGAAGATCCGGTTCATCCCCTTCGAGGACTTCAACCGGACCCTGCAGCAGGGTGCGGCCGCGGGAGAGGGCCCAGACGTCGCCCTGATCAACGCCTTCGACACCCAGCAGATGGCCGAGGCGGGCGTGATCGAGGACATCAGCGACCAGGTCGAGGAGTGGGGTGAGCAGGACGCTTACTACCCCACGAGCTGGGAGACCACGCAGGTCGGCGGCAAGACGTACGGCATCCCGCACGTCGCGGACGACTACGCGCTCTACTACAACAAGGACGTCTTCGAGGCGGCCGGAGTGCAGCCTCCCAAGACCTGGGACGAGATGGAGAGCACCGCCGCGACCTTGGCAAAGGAAGTCAAGTACGGCCTGGCCGTCTCCGGGCGCGAGGGCGCCGAGGGCGCCACCGGGATCCTGCTCCGCCAGCTCGCGGCCGGCGGAGATCTCAAGACGTTCGGCGACGGGACCGGCGCCGCGGCGCTGGAGTCCTTCAAGCGGATGGTCGACAACGGCGGGCTCTCGAAGGGGTTCCTGACCTGGCTCGAGGACGACGCCAAGACCCAGTTCGCGGGCGGCAGCGCCGCGATGATGATCAACTCGGCGACCTACGTGAACATCCTGCGTGACGAGGTGCCGGACCTGAACTGGGGCGTGGTGCCGCTGCCGAAGGACGAGGTCACGAAGAGCTTCCTGTCGGCGGAGAACCTCACCATCGGCGCGGGCAGCGGAGACCCGGACGCTGCCTGGGACCTCATCGCCCACCTGCAGGAGCAGCCGGTTCTGGAGGAGTACCTCCCGGCCCGCAACAAGCTGCCTGCCCGCGACGACGTTCCCAAGGCGGTCGAGGACCCTATCCGCAAGACCTTCGCCGACCAGCTCGAGAACGCCTGGGCGCCCGAGGGAGACGTCGCGACGCACTCCAACGAGTCGCTGACCGCGATCCAGGAAGCCCTGCAGGCCACCATCAGCGGCAGCAGCAGCCCGGCCGACGCCGCTACGGCGGCGCAGGCCAAGATCGACGGCGCTCTCGGGTCGTGAGCTCCCTCGCTCGGACGACAGTCCGGCCGGGGCAGCGACGGCCGAATCTCGCGCCGTACCTCTTCCTCGCCCCGGCGGTGGTCTTCGTCGTCCTCACCGTCGTCTACCCGTTGATCTACAACATCCTGCAGAGCTTCTTCGACGTCGGCCTGCGTGAGGTCGTCCAGGGCGGCGCCACCTGGGTCGGGCTCGACAACTATCGAGACCAGCTCGGGCGCCCCGAGTTCTGGCACGCAGTCGTCGTCTCGCTGGTCTACTCCATCGGCACGGTGATGATCGCGTTCGCGGTCGGGCTGGGCCTGGCGCTGCTGTTCCATCGTGAGTTCCGGGGCCGCAACGTCCTACGCGCGCTGCTGCTGCTGGCCTGGATCCTGCCCACGGTTGTCAGCGCCAACGTCTGGCGCTGGCTGCTCGATGGCAGCTATGGACTGCTCAACGCTGCGCTCAGCGGCCTGGGACTGCTCGATCGCGACCTGTTCTGGCTCGGAGAGCCGAACCCCGCGCTGCTTGCGGTGACCGTGGCGACGGCCTGGAGCTTCGCGCCGTTCGCGATGATCCTGCTGGCCGCCGGGCTCCAGGGCATCTCGCCGACCTACTACGAGGCAGCCCGCATCGACGGTGCCTCCGCATGGCAGCAGTTCCGCTCGCTGACCTTCCCTTTGCTGAGGCCGGTCAGCCTGACGGTCACGCTGCTGATCTTCATCTTCACCTTCAAGACCTTCGACACGATCTTCCTGATGACCGGCGGAGGTCCCGGCAACGCAACCGAGACGCTGCCGGTGTACGCCTACAACGAAGCATTCGAGTTCTCCCGGTTCGACACCGCGGCGGTGGCGACCACGGTGCTGATGGTGATCTCCATCGCGCTCGCGCTGGTCTACTTCCGTGCCCTCCGGAGCGAGGAGGGCGCATGAGCGCCGTCTCCCGGCACCGGCTGCTGGCGTTCGCAGCCGTGCTCATCACGGCCATCTACCTGATCCCCGTCTACTGGATGCTCAACACATCCTTCAAGGGCGCGGAGGACATCTTCGCGACGCCGCCGGACCTGCTTCCGCTCCCCCCGACCACCGGCTCGTACGCGCGTGCGGTCTTCTCCGACGGGGACATCGCCCGCGGGCTCCTGAACAGCGGCATCATCGCGGTCGGCACGACCGTGGTCACGCTGCTGGTCGCCCTACCGGCGGCGTACGCCTTGGCCAGGCTGAAGGTGCGCTTCGTCTCGGCGTTCCTGATGCTTTTCCTGGCAGTGCAGATGGTGCCGTCGGTCAACCTGGCGTTGCCGATGTTCGTGCTCTTCAGCGGCGCCGGACTGGTGAACAGCTACGCCGGCCTCATCATCGCCAACTGCTCGCTCGCCGTGCCACTGGCGATCACCATCCTGCGACCCTATTTCCTCGCCATCCCCGAGGAGATCGTCGAGGCCGCCAAGATCGACGGCTGCAACGAGCTCACCGCGTTCTGGCGGGTGGCTGTCCCGGTCAGTACGCCGGGCATCATCACGGTCGGGGCGGTGAGCTTCCTGCAGGCCTGGGGCGAGTTCGTCTTCGGGCTCGCGCTGGCCCCGGACGAGAAGTACCAGCCGGTCACGGTCGTGCTTGCCGGCATCACCAACGCATTCGGAACCAAGTGGAACGACCTGATGGCGGTGTCAGCGATCATCGCGCTGCCCGTGATCGTCCTGTTCATCTTCCTCCAGCGCTACATCGTGGCTGGACTGACCGAAGGAGCGACGAAGAGTTGAGTCGATTGGAAATCTGGGCGGCGACACCGACGCCCTTCGACCCGGACGGTCGTCTCGATCTCTCGGTCGTCCCCGCGCAGGCCGAGCACCTGCGAAACTCCGGGGTGTTCGGCGCATTCGTGGCAGGCACCACCGGCGAGTACCCGTCTCTGACCACCGAGGAGCGGCGCACGCTCCTCGAGGCCTGGGCGGCCGTACGGCCCGAGGGGTTCGGGCTCGCCGCCCAAGTCGGTTCCAACGACCTGGCCCAAGCAGCCGAGCTCGCGGCGCATGCCGCCGACCACGGTGTCGACTTCGTGGCTGCGACCGCTCCGTTCTATGGCGAGGCGCCGCGCGTCGAGCTGGTCGTCGACCACCTCGCCCGGATCGCGGCGGCCGCCGGCGAGACGCCGCTGTGCTACTACCACATCCCGAGCATGACCGGCTCGACCCATCTGCCAGCCGATGTCGTCACCGCCGCCCGGGAGCGGATTCCCACCCTGGCCGGGGTGAAGTTCACCGACGAGGACCTCATCGAGTGCGACCGCACCCGCGCAACCGGGGTCAGGGTCTTCTTCGGTCGCGACGAGCTCCTCCCCGCCGGCCTGGCTATCGGCGTGGAGGCGGTGATCGGCAGTCTCTACAACGGGCTCGGGCCGGTCGCGCACCGGGTCGTCGAGGCGTACGACTCGGGAGAGCCTGAGCGTGCCTACGAGCTGCACCGACCCTTCCGTGAGATCGCGGCCGTCGCCGGCCGTCACGGAGGGCTCGGCTTCGTCAAGGAGCTGATGAACCGACTCGGCCCGAACACGGGCGCGCCGCGTACGCCGTGGGGTCCGTTGGACGCGACGGCCATCGCCGAGGCGGACGCCCTCGCCGACCGACTGCGGGTCGCCGTCGAGCAGGCCGGGCAGTCGTGAAGCACGGTTCCATCTACCGCGAGGCCCAGGTCCGGCTGCGCGACTTCATCCGAGAGCACGGCCTGCGGCCCGGCGACCGGCTTCCGCCAGAGGCCGTGCTGGCCGCCGAGCTCGAGGTCAGCCGCCTCTCGCTGCGGGAGGCATCGCGAAGCCTGCAGACCCTCGGCGTGATCGAGGCCCGGCCCGGCAACGGGCTCTACGTCGCCGCGTTCTCCTTCCGGCCGGTGATCGAGCAGCTGCCCTACGGGCTGGCCGAGCCGGGCGCCTCGCTGGAAGAGCTGCTCACCGCCCGCGAGGCCATGGAGGCCGGGCTGATGCCGGCCGTGTGCCGGCTGCGGGACGAAGAGGAGGAAGCACTGTCCCGGTGTGCCGACCTGGCCACCGAGATGAGCGAGCGGGAACAGCGCGGCGAGAGCTTCGCCGACGTCGATCGGGAGTTCCACCTCTCGCTCTACCAGACCCTCGGCAATCCGTTGGTCGAGAACCTGATCGAGCTGTTCTGGGAGCTCTTCGTCCGGGTGGGCGACGCCATCCCGGGAAGTCCCGAGCGCAACCGCGGCGAGGCTCACCTCGCGATCGTGCGTGCCCTGCAGGCAGGGGACGCCGAGCTCGCCACGGCCCGAATGTTCGAGCACTTCGACGACGTACGCGTCCGGGCGCGGCTACTGCAGGACCGCGCCTGAGCTGCGGAAGGACCATCAGGATCAGCGTCATCCAACGACAACGACACGACAACGTCATCGACGTCGAGAGAGAAGGAACGCATCATGAGGAACCTCCATCACGCAGCCGTGGTCGCCGCTGCGGCGACCATGGCCACCCCGCTGCTCGTCAACGCGGACACTGCCCGGGCCGGCACCCCCACAGCCGACCCGGAGTCGTCCAGCTGCCCCGGATCGGTCCCGTTCGTCTCCGGTGACGGCGGCTACGCCGTCTACCGCATCCCAGCAGTCGTCCGGGCCGCCGACGGGGCGGTCGTCGCCTTCGCCGAAGCGCGCGAGTCCAGCTCCGATGCGGGCTCGATCGACCTCGTACGGCGCCGGTCGGTCGATGGTGGCTGCACGTGGGGCCCGCAGGCGGTCGTCGCCGACCAGGCTGAGAACACCATCGGAAACCCTGCGCCGGTGGTCGACCCCAGGACCGGGGACCTGGTCCTGCTCAGCACCCGCAACGCCGGCACCGCCAGCGAGGCCGAGATCCTCCGTGGCGAGGTGCCGGCTGAGGACAGTCGGCGGGTGTTCGTGCAGCGCAGCACCGACGACGGACGTACGTTCTCGCCACTGGAGGAGATCACCGCCACCACGAAGCTCCCGGACTGGCGGTGGTACGCGACAGGGCCGGGCCACGCGGTGGCCGTGATCGGTGGCGAGCACAACGGGCGGCTCGTGGTCCCGGCCAACCACTCGAGCGCGCCCCCGGCCGGTTCGGCCGACACCGGTGCCGAGGCCAAGTACTACGGCGCGCACAGCCTGCTCAGCGACGACGGTGGCCGCACCTGGCGGATCGGCTTCGACGACAGCACCTTCGACGGCGAGCTCAACACCAACGAGTCGATCGCTACCCAGTTGCGCGACGGCAGCCTCTACTTCAACACCCGAGACCAGAACGGGAGCTCGCCGGCCACCCGTGCCGACGCCGTTTCCGTCAACGGGGGTGAGTCGCTGGTGACGCCGTACGCCGCCGAGCCTGGCTTGGTGGGCCCTGTCGTCCAGGGCAGCGTGCTCCAGGTGCGCGGCGGCGATTGGCCGCTGGTGTACTCCGGTCCGAGCAACCCGACCCGGCGTGCCGGGATGGCGCTGCGGGTCAGCGAAGACGCGGGTGACACCTGGGAGAACCGTCTCACCGTGTCGACCGACCCGGCTGCGTACTCCGACCTGGTGCAGCTCCCCGGCCGCCAGCTCGGGCTCCTCTACGAGACCGGCACCAGCGGCGCCAACGAGACCATCACGTTCCGCCGCATCCCGGTCGGCGAGCTGCGATGACCACGCGCCGCGCGCTGCTCGCCGGGGCTGCCGGTGCCGTCGGCGCCGTTGGTGCCAGCGGTCTGGGCCTGACCTCCCCGACCCGTGCCGCGGCCGTGGGACGGGCCGGCGGTCCCGACGCCGGCACCGCCGGCTGGGAGCGTCTGCCTGATCTACCGCCCAACCGCACGGACTGGGCCGAGGAGATACCGGTCGGGGAGGGGTACTGGCGCCAGGTCGGCCTCGCCGGGCCGGTCGCCGGCGCCCACGGCGATCACCTGATCGTCGCGGGTGGAGCCAACTTCCCCGAGCCTGGCCGCACCGCTGGGCGCGATCCGGTGCTGGGCAAGGTCTACTGGAACGACGCGTTCGTGCTGCACCGGTCCGGCGAGGCGTACAACTGGCTCGATCTGCCGCTGACCCTGCCCGACGCGGTCGCCTACGCCGCGTGCCTGAGCACGCCTCGGGGCGTCCTCGTGATCGGTGGCGAGGGGTTCCGCGGTGGACCGAACGGTGCCGCGCGAGCCACCACGGAGAAGTTCGCCGACGTCTATCTCCTCCGCTTCGATCCCGTGGCCGAGGCGCTCGTACGCGACGACCTGCCGTCTCTGCCGCGACCGCTCTCCTATGGTGCCGCCGCGATGGTCGGTACGACCGCGTACGTCGCCGAGGGCGAGTCGTTCTATGCGCTGGACCTCGCCGCCCCGGACTCCGGCTGGAGGACGTTGCCGACCTGGCCGGGTGGGCCGCGAACCGTCGCGGTGGCGGCCTCAGACGGTCGCCGGTTCTACCTGATCTCCGGGCGCAACCAGCAGCCGGACGGCTCGTGGACGCTGCACACCGACGCGTACTCCTTCGACCCCCGTGACGGCAGCTGGTCCCGCCTCGCCGACCTGCCGCGATGCGTCATGGCCGGTGTCGGGGTCGGTGATCGCCGCGGGATCACGGTGTACGCCGGTGACGGCGACGTCGAGCGGTGGGACCTCATCCAGGAGCACACCGCGGCTGGGAATGCCGACGTGGTGGCGTGGTTCCAGGACCACCACACCGGGTTCAACACCGATGTGCTGCGCTACGACCTGCGTACCGGTCGTTGGTCGGCGGTCGACCGGTTCCCCGGCGCCTCGCAGGTGACAACGCCGGCGGTGGAGTGGGATGGCGCCCTCGTCATCGCGAGCGGGGAGGTCCGGCCCGGGGTGCGCACCCCCGTGATCTGGCGGGTGCGCCGATGACTCTGTCGGCGGCGACCCTGCGGGGGGTGTGGGGTTCGGTCCTGCTGCCGCTCCGGGCCGGCGACGACATCGACTGGGCGCGGCTCGAGGCCGAGATCCTTACGTTAGCGGCGTCCCCGCTGCACGGCGTCTACGCGCACGGGACGGCGGGAGAGCTGCACCTGCTGCTGGACGATGAGGCCGATCGGGTGTGCCGGATGCTCGCGACCGCGTGCGCGGCGACGGGCAAGGCCTTCCAGCTTGGCGCCAGCCATCCCGTTCCGCAGGTCACGCTGGAGCGGATCGTTCGCACCCGCGACCTGAGGCCGTCGGCATACCAGGTCGCACTGCCGGACTGGCTACCGCTCACCGACGACGAATGCGTCGCCTTCGTGACCAGAGTCGCCGCGGCCGCTGCGCCGATCCCGCTCGTGCTCTACAACCCTGGCGGCGCCACCACGACGCTCACGCCAAGGCTCCTCGGCCGACTCCTCGACGAGACACCGTCGCTGATCGGCGTCAAGGTGCCCGGCGGTGACGACGCGTGGTGGGACGAGTTGCGCACGCTCGGCGTGCTCGAGCGCTGCGCGGTGTTCGTCCCCGGCCACCAGCTCGCGTCCGGTCTGGCCCGCGGTGCAGGCGGCAGCTACTCCAACATCGCGGGGCTCTCCCCGGCGGGCGCCGTGCGCTGGTATGACCTGATGACCGCCGATCGGGCGATGGCAGGTGACCTCGAGCGCCGGATCGGTGAATGGTTCACCCGGCACATCCTCCCGCTCCAGCGCGCCGGCATCTCCGACCCCGCGCTCGACAAGCTGCTCGCGGCCGTCGGCGGCTGGGCCGACATCGGTCTGCGGGTTCGCTGGCCTTACCTGCCGGCGCCTGACTCGGCGGTGGCCGTAGCCCGCGACGACGCGTACGCCCTGTTGCCGGAGCTCTTCCCGGCCCTCCCCGCCGACACCACCCCGAAGGGAGCATGATCATGTCCCGACCCATTCCCGGCTCCCGGCCCTGGCGCGAGCAGCAGCTCGACTCCGTGCTGAGGTTCGCGCGCCGCTCGGCGCTGACCGACGGCGGCTTCGGACGGCTCGACGCAGCCGGCGACGTCCAGGCGGAGCGCGGGCTCGAGCTGTGGATCAACGCCCGGATGACGTACGTCTTCGCGATCGCCTCGATGCGCGAGGGCACCGTCGACCCGCTGGCCGAGCATGGCGTCCGAGCGCTGCGCGATCTCTTCGAAGATCCCGAGCACGGCGGCTGGTTCGCCGCCGTGACCTCTGATCGCCGGCCGGCCGAGACCCGCAAGGGCTGCTACGAGCACGCCTTCGTCGTTCTGGCCGCGTCGGCCGCCCGGATCGCCGGAGTCCCGGGAGCCGCCGAACTGCTCGACGAGGCGCTCGTCGTCCACGAGCGGTGGTTCTGGGACGAACGGGCCGGCCGCTGCCGCGAAGCGTGGGACGCGGGGTGGACGACGGTCGAGGCGTACCGCGGGGTCAACAGCAACATGCACACCGTCGAGGCCTACCTGACCGCCTCCGACGCCACCGGTGACCAGCGCTGGCGCCATCGGGCGCTGCGCATCTGCGAGCAGGTCGTCGCCGGGGCTCGGGCCAACGACTGGCGGCTGCCCGAGCACTTCGACGCCGAGTGGCGGGTCCTCCTCGACTACAACGCCAGTGCCCCGGCTGACCCGTTCCGGCCCTATGGTGCGACGCCGGGCCACGGGCTCGAGTGGTCGCGCCTGCTGATCGGGCTCGAAGGTGCGCTCGACGACCCGCCCGCATGGCTGGTCGAGGCGGCCACGGAGCTCTACAGGCGAGCAGTACGCGACGGCTCCCTGGGCGACACGATCGTCTACACCACGGACTGGGCGGGTGAGCCGGTGACTCGTGAGCGCTTCCACTGGGTGATGGCCGAGGCGGTCGCGGCCGCCGATGCCCTGGCGCGGCGTACCGACGGTGCTGTTGGTGCGGCCGACCTCGACCGGTGGTGGCGCGCGATCGAGAACCACTTCGTCGACCACGAGCACGGTAGCTGGCACCACGAGCTCGACGACGCCCTGAAGGTCTCCGGGCGCACCTGGCCGGACAAGCCGGACGCGTACCACGCCGTCAACGCGCTGCTGCTTCCCGACGCTCCGCTTGCCCCGACGCTCGCCTGGACCCTTGCGGACGGCTGACTCCGGCCGGCCAACGCTCACCGGGACACGCATCAGCGGTCGGTGAGGACGACGCGGTCGTTGATGTCCTGGACGTCGCGGCGGTTGCCGGTCGGGAACATGGTGCGGAACCGGTCGATCTGGCGGGGCGAGGCGGTGATGGGGTCGGTGAGCATGACCCACTGGACGTGCTCGGTGTACGGCGCGGTCGTGAGGGAGCCGTCGTAGCGGTAGGACGTGTGTCGGCGGGGCAGGAGGGCGCCGACGTCGATGTGGCCGACGTGGTCGGCGGTCGAGCACTCGGAGACCAGGTGGTCGTAGAGGCTGCCGAGGGTCGGGTTGGTGGGGCCCGGGCGGACCCAGACGCCGACGACGAGGGTGTGGCCGGAGGCGTCCTGGTGCACGAAGTGCATCTCGATCGGGTAGTCCCGGGCGGAGAGCAGATGCTCGCTCGGGGTGTGCCAGTGGAACTGCACCAGGCCGTACGTCACGCCGCCCATCTCGAGCGAGCCGACGCCGGGCGGGAGCTCGGCGCGTACGGTCTCCTCGTCGCCGCGGACGGTGCAGCCATCGGGCTCGTCGGCGTCCTCGCGGATGTACTTCATCGTGACGGTCGCGTCGTGGGGATAGTGGACGTGCAGGGCTGGCAGGTGCGCCTGCTGGCTGCCGCCGCGGTAGATGCGGATGGGGCTCTGGTGCGGTGTGGGGTGCGGTGGGCCGGCGGAGGTCGCGGATGCGGCCGCTGACGAGGACAGAGCGGTGAGCCCAGCGATGGCGACTGCGCTCTGGAGCAGGGCGCGACGGTTCAGCCCGACGGTGGTGCGCAACATGGAGATCTCCCGAGATCTACCGGGTCGATGTGACCCGTGGACATCAATACGTACCACGAACAGCGGTCGGCGACACGCTCGGGCGCAGGTCAGGCCAGGTCGGCGGCGAGCTGCTTGCCGGCCTCGGTGAGCAGCGGGACGGCGCGCTCGATGAGCTCGTCGCTCATCCGGCCGGTGGGTCCGCTGATCGACATCGCCAGGCGCGGGGCGTAGTCGGGGACGGCGACGGCGACGCAGCGTACGCCTGCCTCCTGCTCGCCCTCGTCGATGGCGTAGCGGCGCTCGCGGACCTGCTTGAGCTGGTCGAGGTAGTCATCGCGCGAGGTGATCGTTGTCGAGGTGTAGGGGACCATGTCGGTGCGCCGGAGGATGTCGCGGACCTGGTCGGGAGCCATGTCGGCGAGGATGGCCTTGCCGACGGCGGTGCAGTGCGGGGACACCCGGCGGCCGACCTCGGTGAACATACGCATCGACTGGCGCGACTCGGTGTGGGCGACGTAGACGATCTGGTCGCCGTCGAGCATCGCCAGGTTCGCCGACTCGCCGACCTCGTCGACGAGCCGGGTGAGGTGCGGGCGGGCCCAGGTGCTGAGCATGCGCGAGGAGCTCTCGCCGAGCCGGATCAGCTTGGGGCCGAGGACGTACTGTCGGTTGGCCTCCTGGCGGAGGTAGCCCAGGTCGACGAGGGTGCGCACCAGCCGGTGGATGGTCGGCAGCGGCAGGCCGGAAGCCGCGGCGAGCTGGGAGAGCCCCATGGTCCCGCCGGCGTCGGCCATCGTCTCCAGCAGCGCGAAGGCGCGCTCGATCGACTGCACGGCCCCGGTGCGTGCCTTCGGCGCCTTCTCGTTCTCGCTCACCTGAGCTCCCCGATCTATGGGTACTGTCTTCCGGATGACGGAAGTCTAGCGTCGTGTAGAGGAAATCCGGCTGGTTGCGTCCCTTGTCTGGCCGGATTAATATCCGCAATGCGGAAAGAGAAATCCAGTCAAAGGAAAACTGTAGCCCTGGAAGGGTGGAGCTCGTGAACATTCAGATCACCGGTGGCGAGGTCGAGCGAGGAGACGAGATCCTCACCCCTGAGGCCCTCGACTTCGTCGCGGATCTGCAGCGACGGTTCGGTGCCCGCCGTGACGAGCTCCTGGCCGCCCGCCGAGTGCGCCGCGAGGAGGTCGCCCGCACCGGCCGGCTCGACTTCCTGCCCGAGACGGCCGACGTACGCGCCGGCGACTGGACCGTGGCTCCGGTCCCCGACGACCTCCAGGACCGCCGCGTCGAGATCACCGGCCCGACGGACCGGAAGATGACGATCAACGCCCTCAACTCCGGGGCGCGGGTCTGGCTGGCCGACATGGAGGACGCCAGCACGCCGCACTGGAGCAACGTGGTCGGCGGTCAGGTGAACCTGTACGACGCCGTGCGGCGGCAGATCTCGGCGATGTCCCCGCAGGGCAAGCTCTACGAGCTCAAGCAGGAAGAGCGGTTGGCCACGATCGTGATGCGCCCGCGCGGCTGGCACTTCGACGACCAGCACGTCGTGGTCGACGGCACGCCGGTCGTCGGCGCTCTGGTCGACTTCGGGCTCTACTTCTTCCACAACGCCCGCGAGCTCGTGGAGCGCGGGAGCGGGCCGTACTTCTATCTCCCCAAGATGGAGAGCCATCTCGAGGCGCGGCTGTGGAACGACGTGTTCACCTTCGCCCAGGCCGAGCTCGGGATCCCGCACGGCACCGTGCGCGCGACCGTTCTCATCGAGACGATCCCGGCGGCGTTCGAGATGGACGAGATCCTCTACGAGCTGCGCGACCACGCCTCGGGGCTCAACGCGGGCCGCTGGGACTACCTGTTCAGCCTGATCAAGTACTTCCGCGACGCCGGGCCCTCGTTCGTGCTGCCCGACCGGGCGACGGTGGGGATGACGTCGCCGTTCATGCGTGCGTACGCCCAGCTCCTGGTGAAGACCTGCCACCGCCGCAACGCCCACGCGATCGGCGGCATGGCCGCCTTCATCCCGAGCCGCCGGGACCAGGAGGTCAACGCCGTCGCCTTCGCCAAGGTCCGTGAGGACAAGGAGCGCGAGGCCGGCGACGGGTTCGACGGCTCGTGGGTTGCCCACCCTGACCTGGTCCCCATCTGTCGCGAGATCTTCGACGGTGCTCTCGGTGACCGGCCGAACCAGGTCGACCGGCAGCGCGACGATGTCGAGGTGCGCGCCGAGGACCTCCTCGACGTAGCCTCCGCAGGCGGCACGATCACCCTTGCCGGGCTGCACGACAACGTCGAGGTCTCGCTGGTCTACCTCGACGCCTGGCTCCGTGGCGCCGGCGCCGTCGCCATCCACAACCTGATGGAGGACGCCGCCACGGTCGAGATCTCCCGCTCGCAGATCTGGCAGTGGGTGCACAACGAGTCGAAGCTCGACGACGGGACCCAAGTGACCGCAGAGCTCGTACGCCGGGTCCTGGACGAGGAGATGGCCAAGCTGTTCGCAGCGGCCGACGGGATCGAGCACCGTCTGGAGCAGGCCCGCACCATCTTCGAGGAGGTCGCGCTCGCCGACGACTACGTCGACTTCCTCACCCTGCCGGCCTATGAGCAGGTGGTGGGGGTATGAGCGAGCGTCAGCGAGTGAACCATCGAGACTTCATGCGACCGCGTCCGTACTCTGGCGCTTGCGCTACGGAGGTGGTCGCATGAGCCACCTCGAAGATCTCGTCAACCGGCTCGACCGGGCGCTCGCCGGCGCCGATGCCGCGCTGGCTGCGAGCTATCCGGGGGATCGTGGCGTACGTCAGCCGGTGCACACCGTCTACGTCCCGGGCGACCGCTACTCCGACAAGACGGTGGCCGAGTGGTCCGCCGAGTCCGGTCAGGTGCTGGCTGAGTTCGGGGGTTCGGTGGCGGAGGTCGCCGAGGCGTTCGACCTGAGCCCCGACCTGGCAGACCAGATCTACGATCGGGTGACGGCCAAGCTGGCCGCCGAGCCGATCGAGGACCTTCGGATCGACTTCGAGGACGGCTACGGGGACCGGCCCGACGAGGACGAGGATGCCGCCGTGGTGGCGGCCGCTCGGGCGCTCGCCGCCACCGTCCGTGACGGCTCCGCGACGCCGTTCCACGGCATCCGGATCAAGTCGTTCGAGGCCCCGACGCGACACCGCGGGCTGCGTACGCTCGACCTCTTCCTCGGCGAGCTCGTCCGAGAGGGCGGGCTCGGTGACGGCTTCGTGATCACGCTGCCCAAGGTGACCTCCGTCGAGCAGGTCACCGCGATGGTCACCGCCCTGGACGCGCTCGAGGCGGTTCACGGCATCGGGGCCGAAAGTCTTCGGTTCGAGATCCAGGTCGAGACGCCGCAGGCGATCCTCGGCTCCGACGGCACCGCGCTGATCGCGCGGATGATCGCCGCCGGCGCCGGCCGCGTCACCGGCCTGCACTACGGGACCTACGACTACTCCGCCTCGCTCGGGGTCGCGGCCGCTTTCCAGAGCATGGAGCACCCGGTCGCCGACCACGCCAAGGACGTGATGCAGGTGGCGGCCGCCGGCACCGGCGTCTTCGTCTCGGACGGCTCGACCAACGTGCTTCCGGTCGGGGACCCCGATGCGGTACGCGCGGCGTGGCGGCTCCACTCACGCCTGGTGAGCCGGTCGCTGGCCCGCGGGATCTACCAGGGCTGGGATCTGCATCCGGCCCAGCTCCCCAGCCGCTACATCGCGACCTACGCGTTCTTCCGAGAAGGGCTCGAGGTCGCCTCGGCCCGCCTGCGGGCGTACGTCCACGGCGGTGACTCCAGCTATCTCGACGAGCCCGCCACCGCTGCCGCGCTCGCTGCGTTCGTGCTGCGTGGGGTGGAGTGCGGTGCCGTCGCGGCCGACGAGGTCGAGACGCTCGCCGGGATCGACCAGGCCAAGCTGGCCGAGCTGGCTCGCCGGCGGATCGGCTGACGCCAGCTGTTTCATTGCGTCGGACATGGCGGCAGGCTGGGTAGCCTGCCGCCATGCGCGTCGAAGCCGAGTTCACCACCGAACCGTTCCGTGGCGAGGGCGAGCCTCCCGAGCATGCGACGGCGGCGCTCGCGGCCGCCCGCGAGGCCGGTCTGGAGTGTGACTTCGGGCCGTTGGGTACGTCGGTGCGCGGCGAGCGGGACGCTGTCCTGGCCACGCTGGCCGAGGTGGTGGCCGCGGGCCTGGACCACGGCGCCGACCAGATCACCTTCCAGGTCCGGGTCGAGGGACACAGCGCACCGCGGCGTACTGCCAGCGGGTTGGACGCGTTGCTCGCCGAGGTCGCGGAGAGTCTCGGTGGCGACCTGGCGGCCTTGGACCGCCAGGGGAAGCAGCGCGCCGTGCGACTGCTGGAGGAGCGCGGCGCCTTCGACTACCGCAAGAGCGCGGAGATCGTGGCGGCGGCGCTCGGCGTCACCCGCTTCACGGTCTACAACTACCTGAACCGCGAACGGGAGTAGTCTTCCCAGACTTTTCAACAAACTGTTGACTGTGACGAGAGACACATGCAATCGTTGTTGCTGTACGGAAATTAGTTTCCGCATAGCGAGAGAGAACGGTTCATGGATCTCCAGAACTTCAACACCTCACCGGCGGACGTCGTACGGCCCGTGCTGCAGGCCTGCTGCGACGCTCCGAGCTGGGTCGCCGCGGTCCTGGCCGGGCGCCCCTACGCCGACGAGGCCGACGTCGTCCGGGCCGCCGACGAGGCGGCCCGACGGTTCACCGCGGCCGACGTCGACCAGGCGCTGGCCGCCCACCCCAGGATCGGGGAGCGCGCCGAGGGCGAGCACGCCGAAGCCGCCTGGTCACGGCGCGAGCAGGCCGCGGTCGCCACCGACCAGGCCACGGCGCAGGCCCTCGCCGAGGGCAATCGGGCCTACGAGGAGCGCTTCGGCCGGGTCTTCATGATCTGCGCCTCGGGACTCTCGGCCGACCAGGTCCTGGCCTCCCTCCGCGACCGGCTCGGTCACGAGCACGACGAGGAGGCGGCCGCGGTCGCCGACGAGCTGCGCCGGATCGCGCTGCTCCGCCTCGAGCGGGTCCTCACCGCCGAGGTCTCCGCATGACCAGCGCCATCACCACCCACGTGCTCGACACCGCGCTCGGCCGCCCGGCCGCCGGTGTCCCGGTCCGGCTCAGCCGGATCGACGATTCAGACCATGTCCTCGCCGACGCCGTCACCGACGACGACGGCCGGGCGACCGACCTGGGACCCGATCAGGTCCCGGCCGGCACCTATCAGCTCCGGTTCGGCACCGCCGCCTACTACGCGGCGACCGGTCAGGAGTGCTTCTACCCGCAGGTCTCCGTCACCTTCGCGGTCACCGACCGGCGGCACCACCACGTGCCACTTCTGCTGAGCCCGTTCGCCTACTCCACCTACCGAGGGAGCTGACATGTCCATTCGTCACGGTGCCATTCGTCTTGGCCCAAACCAGTACGGCAAGGCCGAGAACCGCGTCGTACGCATCTACCGCGACACTCCTCGCCACCAGATCCGCGACCTCAACGTCTCCACATCGCTGCGAGGCAGCTTCGACGACGCCCACACCAGCGGCGACCAGCAGGACGTACTGCCGACCGACACCCAGAAGAACACGGTCTTCGCCTACGCGAAGGAGATCGGCGTCGCCTCGATCGAGGAGTTCGCGCTGGCTCTGGCCGACCGCTATCTGGAGGCCTGCCCGGCCGCCGAGGGCGCCCGGGTCGAGATCGACGAGTACGCCTGGGACCGGATCCAGGTCGACGGAGCGGGACACGACCACTCCTTCGTCCGCTCGGGTGGCGGCGTACGGACCACCGTGGTGAATGTCGACGGCCGTGGTGAGGACCGGGTCGCCCATGTGGTGTCCGGCATCAAGGACTTGGTCGTGCTCAAGTCGACCGGCTCGGAGTTCCACGGCTTCCTCAAGGACGAATACACGACCCTGCAGGAGACCACCGACCGGATCCTGGCGACCTCGCTCGTCGCCCGCTGGCGTTATTCCGGAACAGAGGTGGACTGGGACAAGGCGTACGACTCCATCCGGGCCCTGCTGCTGCAGCGGTTCGCGGAGATCCACAGTCTCGCGCTGCAGCAGACCCTCCATGGGATGGGCACCTCGGTGCTCGAGCAGCACGGCGATGTCGCCGAGATCAAGTTCTCCGCGCCCAACAAGCACCACTTCCTCTCCGACCTCTCGCCCTTCGGCCTGGACAACCCCGGCGAGGTCTTCTTCGCCGCGGACCGGCCCTACGGCCTGATCGAAGCCTCGGTCGTACGCGACGAGGCCCCCGATGCCGGCAACGCCTGGCACGCCATCCCCGGATTCTGCTGAGGCCGGCCATGTTAGGTCGCAGGAGGCAGGCCACCGCGCCGATCACGACCCGACCTGAGGACGAGCGGCATCCGCCGGGCCAGCTCCTCGCCTACGGCACGCAGCACATCCTGACGATGTACGGCGGCGTGATCGCGCCGCCGCTCATCGTCGGGGGTGCCGCGGGCCTGTCGGGCACGGACCTGGCGCTGCTGGTGACCGCGGGCCTTTTCGTGTCGGGCTTCGCCACGCTGCTGCAGACGCTCGGCCTCGGGCCCTTCGGCAGCCGGCTGCCGATCGTGCAGGGCATCTCGTTCGCCAGCGTCTCGACGATGGTCACCATCGCCAGCGAGGACGGGCTGCGCCCGGTCTTCGGCGCGATCATCGTCGCCGGCCTGATCGGACTGGTGCTCTCCTCGTTCTTCGCCCAGCTGGTCAGGCTCTTCCCGGCGGTCGTCACCGGCACGATCATCACGGTCATCGGCCTCTCGCTGATGCCGGTGGCGTTCCGGTGGGCGATGGGCAACGACGCGGCGGCGCCGGGCTACGGGTCGATGACCAACATCGCGTACGCCGGCCTGACCCTGCTCATCATCCTGGTGATCAGCCGGGTGTTCCAGGGTGCGATCTCACGTCTTTCGATCCTCATCGGAATCGTCGTCGGGACGGTGATCGCGACGGTTGCCGGCCGGGCCGACTTCTCCTCGGTGGGCGAATCCGATCTGGTCGCGCTCCCGCCGGTCCTGCACTTCGGTGGCCCGACCTTCGAGGTCGGGGCGATCGTCTCCATGACGATCGTGGTGCTGGTGATCATGACCGAGACGACCGCCGACATCCTGGCGATCGGCGAGATCGTGGAGACCGACGTGGACACCAAGCGCGTCGCCCGCGGCCTCCGTGCCGACATGGCCGCCACGACGGTCGCCCCGCTGTTCGGCACGTTCCCGTGCAGCGCGTTCGCGCAGAACGTCGGGCTGGTGGCTCTCACCGGAGTCCGGAGCCGGTACGTCGTCGCCACCGGCGGCCTCGTGCTGTTGCTCCTCGGGCTGCTGCCGGTGGTGGGAGCGGTCGTGGCCGCGATCCCGTATCCCGTGCTCGGTGGTGCCGGGATCGTTCTGTTCGGCTCGGTCGCCGCGAGCGGGATCCGCACCCTGTCGCGCGTCGACTACGAGGACAACCTCAACATGGTGATCGTCTCCGTGGCGATCGCCGTCGGGATCCTGCCGATCGCGGCACCGACCTTCTGGGACGCCTTCCCGGAGTGGCTCGGGGTCATCATGCACTCCGGCATCAGCGCCACCGCCCTGGTCGCCGTCGTGCTCAACCTGCTGTTCAACGAGATCACCGTCGGCAACCGCTCCGGTGCCTCGGTCTTCGCCGCCTCCCAGGACTCTCGTGAGGGTTTCGGCGACCGGCTCGACGACGACATCGAGCGATCGTGATCGGCTGAGGATTGCCGTACGTCGCAGCGCCCGCCCTGGTAGACGGGGCGGGCGCTACCGCTATCCCGATTTTCGTCATACGATTTCCTTATGGGCACTGACGAGCAGATCCAGAAGTGGGCGGATGAGGCCGAGGCGGGTTACGACGTCGAGGAACTGAAGCGTCGCGGGCGCGGTCGCCCGGGGCGGGGCGCCGAGCCGATGCAGGTCGTCGCCGTCCGTCTCACCGCCGAGGAGCTCGAAGCCTTGGATGCGCTGGCCGAACGAGAGCACTTGTCCCGATCCGAGGCGATCAGGCGTGCCCTGGCCGGTTACGCCGCGTGAAAGTCCATCCCAGCGCGCTCAAGCATGGGGTGGCGCATGAGGACGCGGTACAGGCGGCTGACTGGTCGCAGTGGATCGAGCCTCTCGAGGAAGACGACTGGCCACACCGTGAACTGCGCCTCGGCTTCGACACCCGGGCGCGCCTGCTCGAGACAGTTGTGCTGATCTTCGAAAGTGGCGACGAGATGGTCATCCACGCGATGCCGGCCCGAAAGCAGTACTGGGACTTGCTGCCCTGAGCAGGTTGCCTGCTTGTCTGCTGAGGAATGCCGTACGTCGCAGCGCCCGCCCCCGTCGGGGCGGGCGTTACCGCTCTCCGGAGGTCGAGTCGGCCCGTTGTCACCTGAAAACCCGCCGAGTCGGCTCGTCATAACGAGCCGACTCGGCGTGATTTTCGTCGGGATGCGCCGACTCGGCCTCGGGGGAGGGTCAGCCCACGAGGTGAGGGTCGGGGGCGTTGACGAGCTCGCCCTCGATCCAGACGCTGCGGACGTCGGCGGGGGTGCCGAGGGCGAACATCTTGGCCAGGGCGTCGCCGGGGTCGGCGGCGTGGGTGAGGCCGACGTCGAGGGGTGTGCTCGTGGCCGGCTTGATCCACTGGGCGTCGAAGCGGCGGCCGACGCAGAAGTCGCCGACCGCGGCCCCCAGGCCGAGTGCCTCGGCGCCGGCACGGGTGGCCAGGTGGAGGAGGTGGGCGGGGGTGAGTGGGTGGCCCTGGTCGCCGAGGAGCTGCTGGGCGACGTACGCACTCAGGCCCTCCTTGAGCAGGGAGAACCCGGTGCCGGCGCCTACGTCGGAGCCCATCGCCACCCGCACCCCGTGGGCGCGGTGGCGGGCCAGCGGGAACAGGCCACTGCCGAGGGCGGCGTTGCTGGAGGGGCAGTGCGCGACGGCGGCGCCGCGGGCGGCCAACAGGGCGAGCTCGGGGTCGGTCGGGTGCACGTTGTGCGCCAGGACGGTGCCGGGGCCGACCAGGCCGTGCCGGTCGTAGGAGGTCACGTAGTCGCAGCCGAAGAGCGCCTCGACGGTCTCGATCTCGCGGGTGTTCTCGTTGACGTGAGAGGTCAGCATCGCCCCCGGCACGGCACGGAGTACGTCGGCGCAGGCCGCGAGCAACGGGTCGGAGCACGACAGCGAGAACCGCGGCGTCACGGCGTAGCGTGCCCGGCCGACGCCGTGCCAGCGGGCCGCGAGGGCAAGAGACTCCTCGCGGGCCCGGTCCGGGTCGGTGAACAGGTCCTCGCGGATGAGCCGGTCGCTGACCACGAGGCCGCTGGTGATCCGCAGCCCGACGCGGGCGGCCTCGGCGAAGACCGTGTCGACCGCGGGCGCGAAGTGGCTGCCGAAGACCAGTGCCGTGGTGGTGCCCGCACCGACCAGGCCGCGGACGAAGTCGCTGGCCACGCCCTCGGCGTAGGCCGGGTCGGCCAGGCGCGCCTCCTCGGGGAGGGCGGTCTGGTCGAGCCAGTCGAGCAGTGGCATGCCGAGGCCGCCGATGACGCGTACCTGCGGGAAGTGCACGTGGGTGTCGACGAATCCGGGCAGCACGAAGCCGCCGGAGAGGTCGACGACGTCCTCCTGGGGGTGCTGACGGTGCAGGTCGGCGTAGCTACCGCGGGCGCGGATCACACCGTCGCGTACGAGCATGGCACCGTCCTGCTCGGCGCGGAGCCGACCGCCGGTGAAGGGGTCGTCGGGCGTGTCGAGGAAGGTTCCTCGGAAGAGCGTCATCGTGGGGTTCACCTTGGTTGTTGTTCGGTTGATGCGGGTTCGCCCGCGAAGATCTGGAGCAGCCGGGCCGCGACGCTGACAGCGATCGTGGCCGGTTCCTTGCCGCCGAGATCGGGAAGTCCGATGGGTGTGGTGATGCGGGCGATCGCCTCGAGGGCGTGGCCCTCGTCGGCGAGCTTGGCCCGGAACCGGCTCCACTTGGCGCTCGAGCCGATCAGCCCGATCGACGCCAGATGCCCGGCGCGCAGCGCAGCGTCGCAGAGCGCGGCGTCCTCGGCGTGGTCATGGGTCATGACCAGGACGTGGGTGCCCTCGGGCAGCTCGCCGATGACGAGCTCGGGCAGTACCGGCACCTGGTGGACGTGGATGCCGGCGACGGCGTCGTCCAGCCCCCGCAGCTGCTCCGGCTCGAGCTGGGCGGTGCGGGAGTCGACCAGGTGCAGCTCGAGATCGTGGCGGGCGAGGATGCGCGCCAGCTCGAGCCCGACGTGGCCCATCCCGAAGATGGCCACGGACGGTACGACGGGCAGCGGCTCGAGCAGCAGCTCGACCTCACCACCACAGCACTGCACACCGTGCTGGTAGGGCGCCTTGTCGGAGAGCGACACCTTCAGGGTCTCCGGCACCGCACGGTCCTCGCTGAGCATCGCGCGAGCACGCTCGATCGCGACCGCCTCGAGGTTGCCGCCACCGACGGTGGCCCAGGTGCGGTCGGCAGAGACGACCATCTTCGCCCCGGCCTCGCGCGGCGAATGACCGCGTACGGACGTCAGGGTCACCAGTACGCCGGGGATCCGCTGCTCGCGCAGCCGCTGGACGGCCTTCAGCCACTCCATGTCGTCACCTCCCGCTCACCAGGGCAGGCTCGGCACCGATGTCGCTGGGTGCGGGGGCCTGGGGCGTACGTGCTTTGTCGAGCGCCCAGAAGACCGCCTCCGGCGTCGCCGGGGAGGCCAGGTCGACGCTGATGCCGGCCGGACCGAACGCGGCGGCCGCCTCGCGCAGCGCCTCGCGTACGGAGAAGGCGAGCATCAGCGGAGGCTCCCCGACGGCCTTGGAGCCGTAGACGGCACCCTCCTCGTGGGCCTTCTCGAGCAGCTTCACCCGGAAGTCCTCGGGCATCTCGGAGAAGCTCGGCAGCTTGTAGGTGCTCGCCGCCTGCGTCGCCAGCCGGCCCCGGTTGGGTCCGTCGGAGGTGTCCCAGCGCAGGTCCTCGAGGGTCAGCCAGCCGGCGCCCTGCACGAAGCCGCCCTCGATCTGGCCGATGTCGATCAGCGGGCTCAGGCTGTCGCCGACGTCGTGGACGATGTCGACGCGCCGCAGCGTGTAGGCACCGGTGAAGCCGTCGACCTCGACCTCGGACGCCGCGACCCCGTTGGCGAAGTACTTGAACGGCTCGCCCTGCATGACGTTGGGGTCCCAGTGCAGGCCCTCGGTGCGGTAGAAGCCGGCCGCCCACAGCTGCACCCGCTGGTGGTAGGCCACATTGACCAGCTCGTTCCAGCCGATCTCCCCTGAAGCGGGGGAGAGGCCGTGGACGACACCGTCGTCGAAGCGTACGTCGCTGGGGCTGATCCCGAGACGGCCACCGGCGACCTGGGCGAGCCGTTCGCGGATCTGCTCGCAGGCGTTCTTGATCGCGGCCCCGTTGAGGTCGGCGCCGGAGCTGGCCGCGGTCGCCGAGGTGTTCGGGACCTTGTCTGTGCGCGTCGGTGCCAACCGGACCCGGGAAAGCGGCAGGCCGAGCGCGGTGGCCGCCACCTGGAGCATCTTGGTGTGCAGGCCCTGGCCCATCTCGGTGCCGCCGTGGTTGATCAGCACCGAGCCGTCCTTGTAGACGTGCACGAGAGCGCCGGCCTGGTTGAAGGCGGTGAGGTTGAACGAGATGCCGAACTTCACCGGCGTCATCGCCAGGCCCCGCTTGGTGTGCGGATGGACGCGGTTGAACTCCGCGATCTCCGCGCGCCTGCGCGCGATCTCGCCGGACGAGGCGACCTGGTCCCAGCAGGCCGCCAGCCGGTCGGCCTGGCGCACGGGCTGGCCGTAGGGAGTGGTCTGGTCCTGCTGGTAGAAGTTGCGGCGGCGCAGCTCGAGCGGGTCGATGCCGAGCAGTGGCGCGCACCGGCCGAGCAGGTCCTCCATGACGAGCATGCCCTGCGGCCCGCCGAAGCCGCGGAAGGCGGTCTGCGAGGTCTTGTTGGTGCGCGCCACCCGGCCGTCGACACGGATGTCGGGCACCCAGTAGGCGTTGTCGATGTGGCACAGCGCGCGGGCCAGCACCGGCTCGGAGAGGTCGAGGCTCCAGCCGCCGTCGGCGGTGAGGGTGGCCTCGAGGCCGAGGATGTGGCCCTCGTCGTCGAACCCGACGCGCCAGGTGCTGTGGAAGCCGTGGCGCTTGCCGGACATGGTGATGTCCTGGGTGCGGTTGAGGCGCAGTCGCACCGGACGCCCGGTCAGGGTGGCGCCGAGCGCGGCGATGGCCGCGTAGCCGTGCGGCTGCATCTCCTTGCCGCCGAACGCGCCGCCCATCCGCAGGCACTGGACGGTGACCTCGTGGCTCGGGACGCCGAGTACGTGGGCGACGATCTCCTGGGTCTCGGAGGGGTGCTGGGTGCTGCTGTGCACCAGCACCTGGCCACCCTCGTCGACCAGGGCGAGGGAGACGTGGGTCTCGAGGTAGAAGTGCTCCTGGCCGGCGAACTCGAACTCACCCTCGAAGACGTGGGCGGCGTTCTCCAGTGCCGCCGTGACGTCGCCGCGCTCGAGGTTGCGCGGGGTGCCCTGGAAGCTCTCCGCCGCGATCGCCTCGGTCACGGTGACCAGGGAGGGCAGCGGCTCGTAGTCGACCTCGACCGCGGCCGCGCCCAGCCGGGCGGCCTCCTGGGTCTCGCCGAGCACCCAGCACACCGCGTGGCCGTGGAACATCACCTCGGTCGGGAAGAGCGGCTCGTCGTGCTTGACGCCCGCGTCGTTGATGCCGGGTACGTCGTCGGCGGTGAGCACGCGGACGACCCCCGGGACCGCGTACGCCGGTTCGGTGCGAAGCGCGGTGACCAGGGCGTGCGTGTGCGGGGCCTGGACCGGCCAGGCGTGCAGCGTGCCGGCGATCCGCCCGACCAGGTCGTCGGTGTAGAGCGCCTCGCCGGTGACGTGCAGCGCGGCGCTCTCGTGGGGCAGCGGGATCCCGACGATCGGGTTCGCGGGGCGTTCGGACAGGGCGCTCATGCCGGCACCTCCTGACGGTCGGTGTGGGTCTCGGGGTGGGTGTGGAACAGGCGCAGCAGGGACTGGCCCAGCATCGCCGAGCGATAGGACGCACTGGCGCGGTGGTCGTCCATCGGTGTGCCCTCACCGGCGAGGACGGCCGCGGCGCGGCGTACGGTCTCCTCGGTCCAGGGCCGGCCGACCAGGGCGTCCTCGGTGGCGACGGCTCGCAGCGGGGTGGCCGCGACGCCGCCCAGGCCGATCCGGGCGCGGGCCACGGTGCCGTCGACGATCTCGAGCGCGTAGCCCACGGCCACGCTGGAGATGTCGTCGAAGCGGCGCTTGGCGATCTTGTGGAAGCCGACGAGCGGGGCCAGCGGCAGCGGGAGCCGCACGCTGCGGATCAGCTCGTCCGCGGCCCGGACCGTCTCGCGATAGCCGGTGAAGTAGTCGGCCAGCGGTACGACCCGCTCGCCGCGGGGCGAGGCCAGGACGATCTCGGCATCGAGCGCCAGCAGCGCCGGCGGGGCGTCGCCGATGGGAGAGGCCGTGCCGATGTTGCCGCCGATCGTCGCGCCGTTGCGGATCAGGCGCGAGGCGAACTGCGGGAACAGTTCGGCCAGGAGCGGGACCCGACCGTCGAGGCGGCGCTCGATCTCGGTCAGGGTGAGCGCGGCGCCGATCTCGATCGTGTCGTCGCCGACCGTGAGCGAGCGGAGCTCGGGCAGCCGGTCCACCGCCACGACCAGCGGTGCACGGCGGCCGCGGATGTTGACCTCCACGCCCCAGTCGGTCGAACCGGCCACGACCTGCGCCTCCGGCCGCTCGGTGAGCAGGGTGAGGGTCTCGGCAAGGGTCGCGGGACGTACGAACTCGGCGCCGTCGACGGCGATCTTGGTCGGGCGCGGGGCGGGCGGCGGTGCCTGGCGGCGGGCCGCGAGGGCGTCGTCCTCGTCAGGTGCGCCCAGGGCGTACGCCGCGTCGCGGATCGGGCGATAGCCGGTGCAGCGGCACAGGTTGCCGCTCAGGGCGTGCAGGTCGACCCCGTTCGGGCCGTGCTCGTGATCGCAGGGCTCGGCCTCGGCGTCGGCGGCACGTCCGGGGCGGTAGAACTCCGCGGCCAGGCTGCAGACGAACCCGGGGGTGCAGTAGCCGCACTGCGACCCGCCGCGTACGGCGATCTCCTGCTGGACCGGGTGGAGGTCGCTGCTGGTGCCGAGGCCCTCGCTGGTGACCAGTTCCTGGCCGTCGAGCGCGGCGACCGGGACCAGGCAGGCGTTGACGGCGGTCCACTCGGTCGCGGTGTCGGTGCCGGGGCGGGCGACCAGCACCGAGCAGGCGCCGCACTCGCCCTCGGCGCAGCCCTCCTTGGCGCCGGTGAGGCCGCGGCCGCGCAGCCAGTCGAGGGCGGTGGTGTGGGTGGCGACCCCGGTCAGGGGCACCTGGTCCCCGTTGACCGTGACACAGGGGGCGCTGGTTGTGGTCATGACTGGCTCCGGATCGGCTTGCGGGTGCGGGCGCTGTGGATCGGGTTGGCGTCACGCAGGAAGTCGTCGAAGCGGTGGCCGGCGATCTTGGCGATCTCGATCAGCGCGGCGGCGTGCTCCTGCCGTTCGCAGTTGCCGAGCCGCGACCGGCCCTCGGCGAGGATCCGGTCGAGCGAGTCGGTGTCGCGTACGGAGATGACCAGCGGGAAGCCGAACCGCTCGTGGTAGGCGTCGGTGAGCGAGGCCAGCGTCTCCTGGTCCGGCTCGGCCAGGTGGGTCAGGCCGCGCGAGGACTGGTCGCGCAGCGACTCCTCGCCGACCATCCCGTCCGAGACCAGCCGCGAACCCAGCTCGGGGTAGGCCTCGATCAGCTCGCGCTGCTCCTCGACGGAGCCGCTGAAGAGGGCGTCCTGGAAGGCGCGACGCAGGGCGTGCGTGTCGGCGAACGGGCGCTGCTCCCAGGCCCGCTCCACCATCCACCGCGGGCCCTGGAAGAGCCCGTCGAACGTCTCCACGAACTCCGTACGTCCCATCTGGTTGACCTGGTCGAGCCGGACGCCCTCGCCCGGCTGGCCGGCGACGGCGGGGCCGTAGTCCGGACCGACGTGGTGGAACAGGACGTTGAGCAGGATCGCGGTGAGGCTGCCGAGGGTGATGCCGCTGCCGAAGATGATCTCGGCCCAGTCCGGGACGGCCTGGGCGACCTCGGGCTGCGCGGTGACGTACATCGCCAGGCCGACGCTGGTCGCCACGATCACCACGTTGCGGTGGTCGTGGAAGTCGACCTTGCTGAGCGTCTGGAAGCCGACCACCGCGACCGTCGCGAACATGGCCAGGGCGGCGCCGCCGAGGACCGGGTGCGGAATGCCGGCCACGATCGCGCCGACCTTCGGGAGGAGTCCGATGAACACCATGATCAGGCCGGCCGTGGCGACGACCCAGCGGCTCTTGACCCGGGTCAGCCGGACGAGGCCGACGTTCTCGGCGAAGCAGGTGTAGGGGAAGGAGTTGAAGACGCCGCCGATGGTGGTGGCCAGGCCGTCGGCGCGCAGGGCGCGGGCGATGTCTCTGCGGCCGATCCGCTTCTCGACGATCTCGCCGGTGGCGAAGACGTCACCGGTGGTCTCGACGGCGGTGATCAGCATGACGACGATCATCGACACGATCGCGGCGGCGGAGAACTGTGGCCAGCCGAAGTGGAACGGGGTGGTCACCCCGACCCAGTCGGAGCCGGCGACCGCGTCGAAGTGGGCGTCCCCGAGGGCCCAGGCGACCAGGGTGCCGACGACCAGGCCGACGAGCACGGCGACGGTGGCCATGAAGCCCTTGAACACCCGCTGGATGATCACGATCAGGGCCAGGGTGCCCAGGGCGTACGCCAGGTTGCGCCCGCTGGTGGGGTCCGAGGTCGGGCCGGCGCCACCGGTCGCGTCCGCGGCCGCGACGGGGAGCAGCGCGATGCCGATGATGGTGATCACCGAGCCGGTCACGACGGGCGGGAAGAACCGGATCAGCCGGCTGAAGTAGGGGGCGATGAAGAAGGTCGCCAGACCGGCGACGATCACCGCGCCGTAGATGACGAGCAGCCCGTCGGTGCCGCCGCCCGCCGCGAGCCCGATCGCGATCATCGGCGAGACGGCGGTGAAGGTGACACCCTGCAGCAGCGGCAGGCGTACGCCGACCTTCCAGAAGCCGACCGACTGGATGATCGAGGCGATGCCGCAGGTGAACAGGTCGGCGTTGATCAGGTGGATCAACTCCTGCTGGTTCAACCCGATCGCGTTGGCGAGCAGGATCGGGACGATCACCGCCCCGGCGTAGAACGCGAGCACGTGCTGGAGCCCGTAGACGGCGAGCTTGGGCGCCGGGAGCACCTCGTCGACGGGGTGAACGGGGCGGCCACCGTCCTTCTTCTGGGGCCGGATCGACCTCAGCACTGCTCTTGCGTTCATCCTCACACCTTTCTCGGGGGAGCCCTGGTGGGCAGGTGAGCTGTGACTTACCCCACAGCCTGGTCCGTCGAGGCCCCGAGCGGCACCCGCCGATCATCCGAAGATGAGGTCACCGCGGATACGGCCTTTGTGTGATGCTCCAGAATGACGTACGGCCGGTTTCCGTGTGGTTTCCGTGGCGTGAAACACGGCTCCGGGATCGGCTGTAACACGCTGTTCGTAGGACTTTCCGGTCGTTCCAATAGGGCGAGTAGTCCTACGAACGACGTGTTACACGGCGGCGGCCCAGCGCGTTGCAGGCTGGTTCACAGCGATCTGAGGGCGAGGAAGACATCGACCCGGTCCTCCATCGTGGTCAGGTCGCGGCCGGTCAGCTCCTCGACCCGGGAGATCCGGTAGCGCACGCTGTTGACGTGGAGATGGAGCGACTCGGCCGTACGCGTCCACGACCCGGCGTACGTCAGGAACCGGTCGAGCGTCGGCACCAGGTCGCTGCCGGTGCGCTGGTCGTGATCGAGGACGGGGCCGAGGACGCGCTGCGCGTAGGTGCGGCGGATGTCGTCGGGGACCGTGGCGAGCAGGAGTACGTGAGAAGTGACCTCCTCCGAGCTGGACAGCGCCACCGCGCCGCCGCCGGAGCG
Organism: Nocardioides sp. NPDC004968; assembly: GCF_040608935.1. Lineage (NCBI taxonomy): Bacteria > Bacillati > Actinomycetota > Actinomycetes > Propionibacteriales > Nocardioidaceae > Nocardioides > Nocardioides sp. NPDC004968. Next base: position 103,456 of record NZ_JBEXJF010000011.1, on the reverse strand, counting down.
GGCGACCCGGTGCGCGAACCGGGCCTCCTCGAGCGCGCCGGCCAGCGCGTCGACGCCGCTCTCGCCGCTCAGCCCGACCGACAGCGAGCCGCGGACCAGAGCCGGCGCCAGCCGGGTGAGCGAGCGGCGCAGCTGGTCGGTGAGGTCCGGGCGGGCCGGGAGGAAGGCGACGGCACAACCGTCCCGCGCGCTCGCGACCACGGACGGCCCCAGGCCGAGGGCCACGTCCTCGAGCACCGCGGCCACCGCGTCCGGCGGGCCACCTGGCCCGAGCTCGGCCACGGCGAGCACCAGCGGCCGCTCCGGATCGAGCCCGGACTGGCGTAGCCCGGTCGCGATCTCGGCAGGTGAGGCACCGGCCTCGAGGTGGGCGAGGGTGGCGGCCGCGAGCGGTCGCCGGACCCGAAATCCCTCGTCGCGCCGCGAGCGGTCCAGTGCGGTGATGGCGCCGAACTCGTGGACCATGTCGAGGTCCTCCCGCGGCCAGGTGGTGTGGTCGCCCTCGACCGCCACGGTCCATCCGGTGAGGCGGTCGGCCAGGCCCGATCCGATGGGGAACAGGGAATAGCTGCGGTCGCCCACCTCGGCCACGGCGGGCAGCAGGTCGGCGGTCAGGAAGCGGCGGGTCAGCGCGTCGACCGTCTCCGGATCGAGCTCCCCGGGTCCCGGTACGACATGGCGTCCGCTCGCGGTGAGCACCCGGCACGCGTGGCCGATCTCGGAGGTCACCCGTGCGGCCAGCTCGTCGAGGCTGCGGCCCGAGGCGATGGCGGAGAGGAGCTGGCGCTGCCGGGCCAAGCTGGCCGACATCCGGGCGCTCGCACCGGCGGCGCCGGCGGCCGCGACGTACTCGGTCACGTCGGCGAACGCCACGTCCCCGGGCACCTCCACCAGGGCGACCTGATGGCGGTGGCAGGCGTCGACGAGGTCGTCGGGAACCGCGCCGAGCAGGGCCGCTCCGGCCAGCAGACACGTCGCGCCGCCCTCCGCGATCGAGGACACGAACGTCTCGCTGTCCTCCGGCCCGCGGCGCCAGACCAGACCGGTGAGCACGAGCTCGCCGCCGTTCAGGTAGCGACCCGGCTCGAGCAGGTCGATCGTGATCGTGCGCCCCACCGGACGCTCGAGCGAGCCCTCGGGCGCGTGCAGGAGTCGCAGGCCCAGGCTGGGCGTATCCAACAGCTCTGCAAGTAGCACGGTGCCTCCACCGGTCGGCCGGTCCAATTCGGCCGCGTCTTGGAGGAACGTACAACGCCCGCGCACGTGCACGGGAGGCCCGTTGTCGTTTCTTCACCACTTTGCGGCCGAGTCCTGCTCGGGGTTGACGTGACTCCGCTCACATCCTTATATTTCGAATGTCAGAAATCAAATTCCGCAATACGGAAGGAACGGTGTGATGAACCACCAGCTCCGGTACGAGGTGAACTGCTCGATCCTGTTCACCGAGCTCCCGCTGCTCGAGCGCCCCGCGGCGGTGAAGGCCGCCGGCTTCGACGCGGTGGAGTTCTGGTGGCCGTTCGCCGAGGCGGTGCCGTCCGACAAGGACGTAGACGCCTTCGTCGCCGCCGTGCAGGACGCCGGGGTGCACCTGGTCGGCCTCAACTTCTTCGCCGGCGACATGCCCGCCGGTGACCGCGGCCTGGTCTCTTGGCCGGCTCGTTCGGCGGAGTTCCGCGACAACATCGACGTCACGATCGGCATCGGTGAGCGGCTCGGCTGCGCCGCACTCAACGCTCTCTACGGCAACCGCGTCGCCGGCGTTGCCCCCGAGGCGCAGGACGAGCTCGGCGCCGAGAACCTCGCGCTGGCCGCCCGCGCGGCCGCCCGGATCGGCGGCACCGTGCTGGTCGAGCCGGTCAGCGGTGCCGATCGCTATCCGCTGCTCACCGCCGCCGACGCGATCGCGGCGATCGACCGAGCCGGCGAGGCCAACATCGGCCTGCTCGCCGACCTCTACCACCTCGCCGTGAACGGCGACGACGTCGACGCGGTGATCGCTGCGTACGCCGCTCGCATCGCCCACGTACAGATCGCCGACGCCCCGGGCCGCAACGAACCCGGCACCGGCGAGCTCCCGCTCGAGCGGCAGCTCGCCGCGCTCGAGGCGGCCGGGTACGCCGGCTGGGTCGGGCTGGAGTACAAGCCCGCCACGACCTCGGCCGAGAGCTTCGACTGGCTGCCGCGAGATCGCCGCGCCACCGCCACCGCCACCGCCACCGCCACCGCCACCCACTGACGACCCCCGTAGGAGGGAACATCATGACCAACATCGCCTTCATCGGCCTCGGCATCATGGGCAGCCCGATGGCCGCCCACCTCGTCGACGCCGGTCACACCGTCGCCGGCTTCGACCACAGCCCCGAGCGCACCCAGGCACTGGCCACCGCGGGCGGCCGTGCGGCGACCTCGACCGCGGAGGCCTGTCGCGACGCCGACGTCGTCTGCGTCATGGTCCCGGACTCGCCCCACGTCGAAGAGGTCCTCGCCGCCGAGGGCGGGGTCTTCGAGACCGCCCCGGCCGGCGCGCTGATCATCGACTTCTCCAGCATCCGGCCGGACGTGAGCGCCGCGCTCGCCGAGCAGGCCACGGCGCGTGGCTTCCGCATCCTCGACGCCCCGGTCTCCGGTGGCGAGGCGGGCGCGAAGAACGCGGCCCTCTCGATCATGGTCGGCGGTGAAGCCAACGACTTCGCCACCGCGAAGCCGCTCTTCGACGTCGTGGGCAAGACCATCGTCCACGTCGGCCCGAGCGGCGCCGGCCAGACGGTCAAGGCAGCCAACCAGCTCATCGTCGCCGCCAACATCCAGGCGCTCTCGGAGGCGGTCGTCTTCCTCGAGGCGTACGGCGTGGACACGAAGGCCGCCCTCGAGGTGCTCGGTGGCGGGCTCGCCGGCTCGAGCGTGCTCAACCAGAAGAAGGAGAACATGCTCACCCGCTCCTTCCAGCCCGGCTTCCGGATCGACCTGCACCACAAGGACATGGGGATCGTCACCGCCGCTGCCCGCGAGGCCGGCGTCGTGGTCCCGCTCGGCTCGCTGGTCGCCCAGTTGATGGCGAGCGCGCGGGCCAACGGCGACGGCGGCCTGGACCATTCCGCCCTGCTGCGTGGCGTCGAGCGCCTGAGCGGCTCGGGCAGCAAGGGGGAGAACTGACATGGCACGCATGCGCGCGGTCGACGCCGCTGTCCTGATCCTGGAGAAGGAGGGCGCGACCCAACTGTTCGGCCTCCCGGGTGCCGCGATCAACCCGTTCTACAGCGCGATGCGCAAGCACGGCGGGCTCCAGCACGTGCTCGCCCGCCACGTCGAGGCGGCCTCGCACATGGCCGAGGGTTACACCCGAGCGAAGGCCGGCAACATCGGCGTCTGCATCGGCACCTCCGGTCCCGCCGGCACCGACATGATCACCGGGCTCTACTCGGCCTCCGCCGACTCGATCCCGATCCTGTGCATCACCGGCCAGGCTCCGGTCGCGAAGCTCCACAAGGAGGACTTCCAGGCGGTCGACATCGCCTCCATCGCCGGACCGCTCACCAAGATGGCGGTCACCGTGATGGAGCCCGCCCAGGTCCCGGGCACCTTCCAGAAGGCCTTCCGGCTGATGCGCGAGGGCCGTCCCGGCCCGGTCCTGATCGACCTGCCGCTGGACGTCCAGCAGGCCGAGATCGACTTCGATATCGAGACGTACGAGCCCTTGCCGATCGCCAGGCCGGCGGCCAGCCGTGCCCAGGCCGAGAAGGCGCTGGCGATGATGCTCGAGGCGGAGCGCCCGCTGATCGTCGCGGGCGGTGGCGTCATCAACGCCGACGCCGCCGACCTGCTCGTCGAGCTCGCCGAGGTCACCGGGGTTCCCGTCGTCCCCACGCTCATGGGCTGGGGCACGATCCCGGACGACCACACGCTCAACGCGGGCATGGTGGGGCTGCAGACCTCCCACCGCTACGGCAACGCGACCATGCTGGCCAGCGACTTCGTGCTCGGCATCGGCAACCGGTGGGCCAACCGCCACACCGGCTCGGTCGAGACCTACACCCGCGGACGTACGTTCGTGCACATCGACATCGAGCCGACCCAGATCGGCCGGGTCTTCGCGGCGGACTACTCGATCGTCTCCGACGCCCGCGCGGCGCTCGAGGTGCTGGTTGAGGTCGCGAAGGAGTGGGCGGCGGACGGACGCGTCGCTGACCGGACCGCCTGGGCCGAGGAGTGTGCCGAGCGCAAGGGGACCCTGCAGCGCAAGACCCACTTCGACAACGTCCCGATCAAGCCGCAGCGGGTCTACGAGGAGATGAACCGGGCCTTCGGCTCCGGCACCCGCTACGTCACCACGATCGGTCTGTCCCAGATCCAGGCGGCCCAGCTGCTGCACGTCTACAAGCCGCGGCACTGGATCAACGCCGGCCAGGCCGGCCCGCTCGGCTGGACCCTGCCGGCCGCCCTGGGGGTCGCGACCGCCGTCCCCGACGGCCAGGTCGTCGCGCTCTCGGGCGATTACGACTTCCAGTTCCTGATCGAGGAGCTGGCGGTCGGCGCCCAGTTCAACATCCCCTACATCCACGTGGTCGTGAACAACTCCTACCTCGGCCTGATCCGCCAGGCCCAGCGTGGGTTCGAGATGGACTACTGCGTCGAGCTCGCCTTCGACAACGTCAACAGCCCAGAGCTCGAGGGCTACGGCGTCGACCACCTCAAGGTCGCCGAAGGCCTGGGCTGCAAGGCGATCCGGGTGACCGATCCTGCCGATCTCGGTGCCGCCTTCGAGAAGGCCAAGGCCCTGATGGCCGAATACCGCGTGCCGGTGCTGGTCGAGGTGATCCTCGAGCGCGTCACCAACGTCTCGATGGGCGTCGAGATCGACGGCGTCGTCGAGTTCGAGGAGCTGGCCGAGCGTGGTGAGCACGCCCCGACCGCGCTCGTCCCGCTGGACTGATCGCCTCATGGTCCGCGTGCTGGTCGCCTCCGACAAGTTCAAGGGATCGCTCACCGCTGCCGAGGTCGCGGCGGCGGTGAGCGCCGGGATCCGCCGGGGGAGTGCCGGTGTGGTCGTCGACACGATCCCGGTCGCCGACGGTGGCGACGGCACCCTGGCGGCGGCCGAGTCCGCCGGGTTCGTCCTCGTGCCGGTCCGCGTGGCCGGGCCGACGGGAGAGCCGGTCGAGACCGCGTACGCCCGTCGCGGCGCAGCCGCGGTCGTCGAGCTCGCCGACGCTTCCGGGTTGGCGCGGCTGCCGGGTGTGCCGGATCCGATGCGGGCCTCCAGCCTCGGGGCCGGGCAGGCGATGGCGGCCGCGATCGATGCGGGCTGTCGCCGGATCGTGCTCGGGATCGGCGGCAGCGCCAGCACCGACGGGGGAGCGGGTCTGCTCTGCGGGCTCGGCGCCAGGCTGTTCACCGTCGCCGGGAAACCGGTGGGTCCAGGCGGAGCCGGGCTCGAGGAGGTCGCCCGGATCGAGGTCGACGAGCTGCGGCGGCGCCTCGACGGGGTCTCGGTCACGGTCGCGTGCGACGTCGACAACCCGCTCACCGGCCCTACCGGGGCGGCCGCGGTCTACGGCCCGCAGAAAGGGGCCGATGCGGACCAGGTACGACGGCTGGACGCCGCGCTCGGCCGCTGGGCATCTCTCGTGGCGTCGTTCACCGGGTCCGATCTCCGTGGTCAGCCCGGCGCCGGAGCGGCCGGCGGTGTCGGCTTCGCCGCACTCGCCCTGCTGGGCGCGGAGCTGCGATCGGGCATCGAGCTCGTGCTCGAGCTGGTCGACTTCGCCGTCGGGTTGGACGGGGCGGACCTCGTCGTCACCGGCGAGGGCGCGCTCGACGAGCAGACCCTCAACGGAAAGGCCCCGGCCGGCGTCGCCGCCGCGGCCGCGCGCGCCGGTGTCCCGGTCGTGGCGGTCTGCGGGGTCAACCATCTCGACCACGACCGGCTGCGAGCGGCCGGGATCGGCGCTGCGTACGCCTTGACGGACATCGAGCCCGACCGGCAACGCTGCCTGACCGAGGGCGCCGCCCTGCTCGAGCAGATCGCCGAGCGGATCGCCGCCGACCATCTCATCAAGGAGGACGCATGAGGCTACTGAGTGTGGGTCCGCCGGGCCAGGAGCGCCCCGCGGCCCTCGACGACCAGGACATACTGCGCGATCTGTCGGCCATCGTGCCGGCGATCGACGGCGACCTGCTCGGCGACACGGTGCGGCTCAAGTTGATCCAAGACTTGATCGCCTCGGGCAACCTGCCCGTCGTCGCCGGCGGTACCCGGATCGGGCCGCCGATTGCCCGGCCGGGCAAGGTCATCGGGATCGGGCTCAACTACGAGGACCATGCGGAGGAGGCCGGCGTCGCCATCCCGGACGAGCCGGTCGTGTTCCTCAAGCCCTCGACCTCCGTCGTGGGGCCCCACGACGCGATCGAACTGCCGCCGGGATCGACGACGACCGACTACGAGGTCGAGCTGGGCGTGGTGATCGGGCGCCGGCTGTCCCGGTGCAGAGACCCGCGGCAGGCCCTGGCCGCGGTCGGCGGCTACCTCACGGCCGACGACGTCAGCGAGCGTGCGCGGATCGCGGCCGGGCCGACGTGGGCCAAGGGGAAGTGTGCCGACACCTTCACCCCCATCGGCCCGTGGCTGGTCACCCCCGACGCCGTCGGCGATCCGCAGGCCCTCGGCCTGGAGCTCTGGGTCGACGGCGAGCGGCGACAGCGAGGGACGACCGCCCGGATGGCCTACGGCGTCGGTGAGCTGCTCGCCTTCCTCAGTACGCTGATGACACTCGAGCCCGGCGACCTGGTGCTGACCGGGACACCTGGCGGGGTCGCAGCGTTGCGGCCCGAGCCCCGGCCCTTCCTGCGGGAGGGGCACGTGGTGGAGGCCGAGGTGACCGGTCTCGGGCGCCAGCGGACGCGGGTGGTGGCAGTCGATGAGGCGGAGGTGAGGGTGTGAGTCGAGATCTCGATGTCGTCATCCGGGCGGCACGGATGGTGACCCCCGAGGGCGAGCGAGCGGGAGTCGTCGGAGTTCGCGACGGCGAGATCGTCGCGGTAGCGCCGATCGCGGAGGACCTGGCCGCGGCCCGGGTGGTCGAGCTCGCCGACGACGAGGTGCTGATGCCCGGCGTCGTCGACGCGCACGTACACGTCAACGACCCGGGTCGGACCGAGTGGGAGGGCTTCGCCTCGGCGACGCGCGCCGCGGCCGCCGGCGGCGTCACCACGATCGTGGACATGCCGCTCAACAGCATCCCGCCCACCTGCGACCTCCCGGCGCTCGACCTCAAGCGCAAGACTGCCGCGAGCCAGGCCTTCGTCGACGTCGGCTTCTGGGGTGGCGCCATCCCCGGCAACGTCGGAGAGCTGCGTACGTTGCACGAGGCCGGGGTCTCCGGCTTCAAGTGCTTCCTGCTGCACTCGGGGGTCGACGAGTTCCCGCCGCTCGACGCCGAGCAGCTCGAGCAGGCGATGCGCGAGATCCACTCCTTCGACGGTCTGCTGATCGTGCACGCCGAGGACGCCCACGCGATCGAGCACGCGCCGGCGGCGGGTGGTGAGGCGTACGAACGCTTCCTGCACAGTCGGCCGCGGGGCGCGGAGAACCTCGCCATCGCCCAGGTGATCGAGCTGGCCCGGTGGACCGGCTGCCGCGTCCACATCCTGCACGTCTCCAGCTCCGACGTGCTCGCGATGCTGGCCTCGGCCCGCCGCGACGGGGTCCCGATCACGGCGGAGACCTGCCCCCACTACCTCACCTTCGCTGCCGAGGAGATCCCCGACGGCGCGACGCAGTACAAGTGCTGCCCGCCGATTCGCGAGGCGAGCAACCGCGAACTGCTCTGGGAGGGCCTGCGCACGGGCGTCATCGACATGGTCGTCACCGACCACTCGCCCTCGACGCCCGACCTGAAGGCCCTCGACACCGGCGACTTCGGGGTCGCCTGGGGCGGCATCTCGTCGCTCCAGCTGGGCCTGTCGGCGGTCTGGACCGAGGCAAGGAGCCGCGGCTTCACACTCACCGACGTCGCCCGCTGGATGTCCGAGGCTCCCGCACGTCATGCCGGGCTCAGCCGCAAGGGGCGGATCGAGGTCGGCCACGACGCCGACTTCTGCGTCCTCGCCCCCGACGACTCCTACGTGGTCGATGCCGCGAAGCTCCATCACAAGAACGCAGTCACGCCCTACCACGGTCGATCGCTCGCAGGCGTCGTCCGCCAGACCTGGCTGCGTGGCGAGAAGATCGACATCGAGGCCGCGCCCCAGGGCCGGCTGCTCAGCAGAGTCACCACAGAAGGAGCCCGACCATGAGCGAACCCCGCTACTACGCCCCGACCGGCGGTCACCCGTCGCAGCGTGAGCTGACCACCGACCGGGCCGTCTTCACCGAGGCGTACGCCGTGCTCCCCCGTGGCACCATGCGCGACATCGTCACCAGCAAGCTCCCGTTCTGGGAGGGCACCCGACTGTGGGTGATCGCCCGGCCGCTCTCGGGGTTCGCCGAGACCTTCTCGCAGTACATCGTCGAGGTCTCGCCCGGCGGCGGCAGCGACAAGCCCGAGCTCGACCCGGGCGCGGAGGGTGTCCTGTTCGTGGTCGAGGGCGCGCTGACGCTCTCGGTCGAGGGCGCGAAGCACGACCTCACCCCCGGCGGCTACGCCTTCCTCCCGCCCGGCTCCACCTGGACGCTGCACAACACCAGCGACCAGGTCGCCCGCTTCCACTGGATCCGCAAGGCCTACCAGCGGGTCGAGGGCATCGACGTGCCGGAACCCTTCGTCACCAACGAGGTCGACGTGCCCGGTGGCGAGATGCCGGGCACCAACGGCGCCTGGAAGACCCAGCGCTTCGTCGACCCCGATGACGTACGCCACGACATGCACGTCAACATCGTCAGCTTCGAGCCGGGCGGCGCGATCCCGTTCCCGGAGACGCACGTGATGGAGCACGGGCTCTACGTCCTCGAGGGCAAGGCCGTCTACCTGCTCAACAAGGACTGGGTGGAGGTGCAGGAGGGCGACTTCATGTGGCTGCGGGCCTTCTGTCCGCAGGCCTGCTACGCCGGTGGTCCCGACCGGTTCCGCTATCTGCTCTACAAGGACGTCAACCGGCACGCCCAGCTGAGCCGGCAGTTCACCTGATGGCGGTCGCGGTCGTCACCGGGGCTGGCTCCGGCCTGGGGAGGGTGATCGCGCAAGCGCTGGACGGCGCCGGCTTCCAGGTCGCGCTCCTCGGCCGCACCCGGTCGTCTCTGGAGGAGACCGCGTCGGTGATGGCACGGTCCCTCGTACTGCCCACGGACGTGGCTTCCGCCGCCGAGGTGTCGGCGGCGTTCGCCGCTGCCGTCGGGATGTGGGGCCGCGTGGACCTGCTGGTCAACAACGCCGGCACCTTCGGGCCGAGTGGCGAGGTCGACGAGATCGCGCCCGAGGAGTTCGCCGCGACCCTGGCCGTCAACGTCACCGGCTCCTTCCTCTGCGCCCGCGAGGCCTTCGCCCAGATGAAGCGGCAGAACCCTCGGGGCGGGCGGATCATCAACAACGGCTCCATCTCCGCGCACGTACCGCGACCGGGCAGCGCCGCCTACACCACCTCCAAGCACGCGATCACCGGTCTCACCCGTGCCCTGGCCCTCGACGGCCGTGCCCACGACATCGCGGTCGGCCAGATCGACATCGGCAACGCCGCCACCGAGATGACCGCCGGCATCGCTGTCGGCGCCCGTCAGGCCGACGGCTCCGTACGCCCCGAGCCGACCTTCGACCCGCAGCACGTCGCCGACGCGGTCGTCGCCATGGCCCAGCTCCCGCTCGGCGTCAGCGTCCCCGCGATGACCATTCTCGCGACCGGGATGCCGTACGCCGGCCGCGGCTGACCCGGTGCCTGGCCAGCTAGGTGAGTTCCGATCAGGGAAACTGAGTAAGAGCAGCTCATACTGTGGCGACACGCCAAGGGTGTGACATACGCTTGAAAGCGTTTCGCGTAAATGTCACACTCTTGTCATGGAGCAGATGCACCAGTTGGCGGACGCGGTTCGCGAGACGTTCAGCGCAGACGGCCACAACATCAAGAAGGCGGTTAGTCTTCACCCCTCCTTTGGGCGTTCCAAGGTTCCCCAGTCCGGCCTGGCACGCAACATGGTGCTCGACGCCATCACCGAGCAAGCGAGAGTTCTGAACATCGGGGTGAAGACGGTCGCCGGTGGCGGCTGCGACATCTTGATCTTCGACGACCTTACAGAGCGCCATTACCGGGTCCTCAAGGCCACCAAGGATCCCGAGACCGACGCGTACGACATCCTTGGTTCGGAGAACCTCCTCGATGTCGCCGACGCCGAGCCCAGCATGTTCACCACGACTGAACGCTGGGTCTTCGCCTACACCGTCGACGACGCCGGCATGATCATCGACGTCTTCGAGGCTCGAGTCGCCGGCCTCAGCAAGCACAAGGTGCCGCATCTGCTCCTGGAGGGGATCACGATCCTGGGCACGGGCCTGACGCCGCCTCCCGAGGGTCGTGGCTACCAGCCGCCCGACGAGGACCTGGACGGATTCGGCGACGAGGAGTCCGGCGAGGATGGGAGCGAGGCCATGTAGTCCCGGCGACGTCCGCCCTGACTATTGTCGCTTCTCAGATTCCCCCACACCTGTGAGAGCAGGTTGCATGAAGGAACCGCCGCACATGAACACGCGACTGAACCCTGATCGCATCGAGCGACTTCGCCTCGCCCGCGGCCACACCCAGGCCGACTTGGCAGCAGTGCTCAGCATCCCTCCGAGCGCCTTCTCCCGCGTCACCAAGGGCCACACGCCCATCGACCAGGCCGCGGTGGAATCGATCGCCAAGACCCTCGACTGTTCACTCGAACTACTCACCACCGCGCCGCCTAACTACCTTCACACGCGGCCCCTGCTCCGTGCCTATGCGGATGCCCCGAAGAAGACTGTCGACCAGTACCTGGCAGATACCCTGCTCGCCGTCGAGATGTTTCAGACCGTGGGTGCGCGCCGACTGCCCGAAATCATCCCTACGTTCGACGGCGACTCCAACAGTGCCTACGACATCGAGGAGTACGCCGGGTTCGTCCGCCAGGCCGCCGAAGTCCCCGAAGGGCACGTACGGAACGTCACTCGTGCCGCCGAACGCCTTGGATGCATCGTCCTGCCGCTCGACCACGAGTTAGGCAAACACCTCGGGATGTCTCTCTACGTCGATGGCATCCCCGTTATCCGGGTCAGTCGCCCCGATGCGATCGGCGGCATCCCCGGCGACCGCCAACGATTCACCGTTGCTCACGAGCTCGGCCACATCGGGATGCATGCCTCCACCCCGGAACCGAAGACCGCCGAGGAGTCCCGTGTCCTGGAGAAACAGGCCCACCGGTTCGCTGGGGCCTTCCTGCTACCAGCCGAGGAGTTCCTCGCAGATCTCGACCATTTAGGCGGGCGCAAGACACTGTCGACCCTCGTGAAGCTCAAGGAACGCTGGGGCGTAGCTGTCAAAGCGATGGTCGTACGGCTCCAGCAGCTGGGTCAGATCGACGGCGACCAAGCCCGAAGCCTTTACAAGCAGATCTCCGCGCGCGGCTGGAATAAGGATGAGCCAATGCACGTGGGCAACGAGCGCGCGGCATGGCCGATTAGCGCCCTTGGTCTTCGTACGAGCAGGACCGACGCCCTGGAGCAGGTTGTGACGGCCAGCGGGTTCGGCCGCTCCCACTTCGCCGCTTGGACCGAATGGGACGCTCCTGAGGCCCCGGACGCAATCGTGCTGGAGTTCGCCCGGCGCTCGTGACCCTCGCCGACACAAGAATCAGCGCCCCACCTCAGATACCCGTGGGTGGGGCGCTGCCTGCGTTTCAGAACTGTTCGGCCAGGCCGCTTTGGGCGCTACGGATCCAGGATCGGACGAGAATCTGACCTGAGGACCAAATCCGATTCGCCTCGGTGACCGAAGACCGGGTGACAGCGCTTGCGCGTTGTTCCCCACTTCGACCCTCGAGGAGCCCGATGAGCAGTCCCGACCACGCACACCGTCGGATCGCCGTGGTGGGCAGCGGGGTGGCCGGCCTGACCGCGGCTTACGTCGCCTCCGGCCAATGCGCGGTGACGCTCTTCGAGGCCGATGACCGGCTGGGCGGCCATGCCGACACCCACCGGGTCACCGCGCCGGACGGGAGCGAGCTGGCGATCGACACGGGGTTCATCGTGCACAACCGGCGTACGTATCCGACCCTGCTCCGGCTCTTCGCGGAGCTCGATGTGCCGACGCAGGTCTCCGAGATGTCGATGTCGGTGCGTTCGCAGAGCGCCGGAGTGGAGTACGCAGGTGCGCGCGGGCTGCGCGGGGTGCTGCCCGACCGTCGTGCGTTCCGTCCGGCGCACCTGCGGATGCTCACCGAGATCCCGCGGTTCCACCGGGCCGCCAGGGCGCTGCTCGCGAGCGACGAGCCCGACGATCGCACCCTCGAGGCGTTCCTGGACGAGCACGGGTTCACGCCGCACTTCCGTCGCCACTTCATGGCCCCGCTGGTCGCCGCGGTGTGGTCCTGCGACCCGGCCACGGCGCTGAGCTACCCGGCGCGCTACCTCTTCGAGTTCCTCAGCCACCACGGGATGCTGCAGGTCTTCGGCTCGCCGCGCTGGCGCACGGTCACCGGCGGGTCGGCGACGTACGTCGAGCGGGTCGCTGCCGCGATCCGTGACCGCGGCGGCCGGGTGCTGACCTCGACGAAGATCGTGAACGTGGTCGAGACCGGCGCGGGGGTCGAGATCACCGACGGCAACGGGCGCACCGAGCTCTTCGACGCGGCCGTGCTGGCGACCCATCCCGGACAGTCGCTGGCGATGCTCGGCGAGCCCACGGCGGCCCAGCGGGAGATCCTGGGTGGGTTCCCGTACTCCGCCAACCAGGCTCAGCTGCACACCGACACCAGCCTCCTGCCGGCCAGCGAGCACGTCCGGTCCTCGTGGAACTACCTGGAGCGCCCCGGCCGCGGCCAGGTCACGGTCACTTACGACCTCACCAGGTTGATGCGGCTGCCGGCTCCCGGCGGCGTACGTCATCTGGTCACGCTCGGTGGCGCCGACCTGATCGATCCCGAGAAGGTCATCGCCACCATGGAGTACGAGCACCCGCTCTACACCCCGGAGTCGGTGGCGGCCCAGCAGCGGGCCGACGAGCTGGACTCCGCGGCGCTGGTCTTCGCCGGCGCCTGGCGGGGCTGGGGGTTCCACGAGGACGGCGCCCGCTCCGGTGCCCGGGCGGCCGAACGGCTGGGGCTCTCCTGGACGAACCCCGCGGCGCGGCCCGACTCCGCGACCGGGGCTACGACGCCTGCCGGTACGTAGACACCACTGCACCACCACGAAGGAGTCCGATGAAGACCATCGAAGCCCCCGCCGCTCAGACCTCGGTGGGAGAGCGCTGGCCCATGCTGCAGGAAGCACCCAGCGGGCTGGTGACCCGGGGCACCGCGGCGGCCGCGGCGGCCGTCTTCCGGGCCGCTACGAAGCGGCTCGGGATCAATGTGAGCGAGGACGGCAGCCCGGCCGACATCGTGCTGCACCGGCCCGAGGAGTTCTACGCCAGGCTCAGCCGGCACGGGCTGATCGGCTTCGGCGAGGCGTACATGACCGGCGCCTGGGAAGCCCCGGAGCTGGGGGAGACGCTGACCGTGCTGTGCCGGGATCTCGACGGTCTCCTGCCCGGGTGGGCGCAGGGGCTGCGTGGGGTCTACGAGCGGCGCCGCGGCGCGAAGGACCTGAACACCCCGGAGAACGCGCGCGAGCACATCGGGCACCACTACGACCTGTCGAACGAGTTCTTCGCGCTCTTCCTGGACCCGACGATGAGCTACTCGGCGGGCCTCTTCTCGACCCTGCCCTCGACGGAGGACCTGGCGCTCGCCCAGCACCGCAAGATCGACCGGATCCTCGATGAGGCGGGAGTCGGACCCGGCACCCGTCTGCTCGAGATCGGGACCGGCTGGGGAGAGCTCGCCCTGCGGGCCGCCGCCCGGGGCGCCCAAGTCACCTCGGTGACCCTCTCCGTCGAGCAGGCCGCGCTGGCCCGGCGCCGGATCGGCGCGGCCGGTCTGGACCATCGGGTGGACGTGGAGCTGCGCGACTACCGGGCCGTGGACGGGACGTACGACGCGGTGGTCTCGGTCGAGATGATCGAGGCGGTCGGCGAACGGTTCTGGCCGGTCTACTTCGCGAAGATCGACGAGGTCCTGGCCCCGGGCGGCACCGCGGTGGTCCAGGCGATCACCATGCCGCACGACCGGATGCTCGCCACCCGGAGCACCGAGACCTGGATCACCAAGTACATCTTCCCCGGCGGGCTGCTCCCCTCGACCGAGGCGATCACCGGTGTCACCGAGGCACACACCCGGCTCCGGCTGCGGAGCCGGCTCTCGTTCGGTGCCCACTACGCGGAGACCCTGCGGCGGTGGGACCTCGCGCTGCTCGATCGCGCCGACGAGGTCCGGGCGCTCGGGTTCGACGAGACGTTCCTGCGGATGTGGCACTTCTACCTCGAGTACTCCCGGGCCGGGTTCGCGGCCGATTACATCGACGTCCAGCAGCTCACGTTCAGCCGGGACGAGGTGGTTGCTCGCTGACGGCGCCCGGCTTAGACGGTCGGGACGGTGCCGCCGTCGATCACGTACTCGGCGCCGACGATCGCCGAGGCGCGGTCCGAGACGAGGAATCCGACCAGGTCCGCGATCTCCTCGGTGTTCGCGAACCGTCCCAGGGGTACTCCTCCGAGGGAGTCGTAGATCGTCTGCTTGGCTGCTTCACGGGTGAGTCCGTTGCCCTCGGCGATCCGGTCCACGAATCGTTCGTACGCTTCGGTCTCGATCCCGCCGGGGCTGATCGCGTTGACCCGTACGCCGCGCGGCGCGAGCTCGTTGGCAAGCCCCTTGCTGTACGTGCGCAGCGCGGCCTTCGCTGCTGCGTAGGCCAAGGACGCGTCGTACAGGGGCAGCTCACGCTGGATCGAGGTGAAGTGCAGCACCACGCCCGACCCGGCCCCGATCATCGCCGGGAGAAGAGCTCGATCCAGCCGTACCGCCCCGAGGAAGTTGAGGTTCAGCTCGGTGAGCCACTGGTCATCGGTGATGACCGCGAAACCACCGGACGGCGTCGACGCCCCTCCGACGACGTGCACCAGGATGTCGAGTGCGCCGGCCTCTGCGATGCGAGCGGCCACGGCATCGGTGCCTTCTGCCGTCGAGATGTCCGCTTCGATGAACCGGTCAGGGTGCTCGTACCCGTCGGGCATGGTGCGCGCCGTCACGTACACGTCGGCACCCAGCTCTCGCAGTCTCTCCGCGACGGCCTTGCCCGAGCCTTTCGAGCCGCCCGTGACCAACGCCCGGCGACCATCGAGACGATCGCGATCTGAGATGGACATTTCTCTCCTTTGAAGATCGAGGTGGTGTGGGTTCGGTCAGACTGGGTGGTTGGCGATGACGAGTTCGGCGACGAGGCCATCCCGCAGCGCGAACCGGTAGTCGAGCTCGGCGACGCCACCCGGGAAGGTGCCCTCGAGCCGCACGGTGACCACCCAGTGGGCGTCATCGACGCGGCGAGCGCCGATCTGCTCGGTCGTGTACTCGAACTCGGTGCCGGCGTCCCGCAGGAACGCGTGGGCTTCCTCTCGGCCGCGGAAGGTCTCGTCCTGGTCGACGACCACGGCATCCTCGACGAGGAACGACGAGGCGGTGTCGGCGTCGCGGGCGACGTGGGCGGCGAGGAACTCGCGCACGGTGGTCGGGAGCAGGTCGGACGGAAGATCGGTGTGCTGTGTCATGAGCCCACCATCTGGCCTCGCCGCGCGGGAGGGTCAAGCGGTGGACTCTCCCCCAGGGGGAGCGTTCACAATGAGGGGGTGCTGACCATCGGGGAGTTCTCGCGGTTGACCCACTTGAGTGTGCGGACCCTGCGTCGCTATCACGAGGCGGCCCTGCTGGATCCCGCTGTGGTGGACGAGACCACCGGTTACCGCTACTACAGCGTCGACCAGATCCCGACCGCGCAGGTCATCCACCGACTCCGCGAGCTCGACGTCCCTCTGGGCGATGTGCAACGGATCCTGCGGACCCCCGACCCGGGCGTCCGGGCGGCCCTGGTCGCGGACCATCTGCAACGCCTCGAGGACGAGCTCGACCGCACCCGGGCCGCGGTCGTGTCGCTGCGCCGCCTGCTCCGGCCCGACCCCGCGCCGATCGACGTCGAGCTGCGTGCGGAGCCCGCCCGGACGGTCGCCGCGGTGGAGGCCGTCGTCGGGCATCGCGACGTCGAGACCTGGTACGCAGGCGCGATGGCCGAGCTGGAGGCGGCCGTCGGCACCGCCGTGACCGGACCGCCGGGCGGCAGCTACGCCAACGCCCTCTTCGAGCAGGAGCGCGGTCACGCGCTCGTCTACCTGCCGACCGATGCGCCACCTCGCACCGGCCGTGTGCACCCCGCGACCCTTCCGGCCGCGGAGCTGGCAGTCACCACCCACGTCGGCGAGCACGACGGCATCGAGGTGACGTACGGCGAGCTCGGGACCTGGGTGGTGGAGAATGCGATGTCGGTGGCCGGGCCGGTGCGGGAGGTCTACGTCGTCGGTCCTCGTGACACGAGCGATCCCGCTGCGTGGCGCACCGAGATCGGCTGGCCGGTCTTTCGTGTCACCTGAGGCGGCTGATCAGCCGCCGTGCTGCTCAATACTGTGCTGTTCGATGATCTGCGCGATCTCGGTGAAGCCTCGGTTGCGGGCATGCTCGAGCGGGGTCACGCCGTCGCGGTCGGCGATGCCCGGGTCGGCGCCGTTCTCGAGCAGGCTGCGGACGACCCGCTGCCAGCGGTCGGAGCCCTCGCCGAGGATCACGGCCTCGAGGAGGGCGGTCCAGCCGAGGTCGTTGACGTGGTCGATGTCGATCTCGGTGCGAGCGACCCGCTCCACGTAGTCCGCGTGGCCGCGCTCGCTGGCGGGGATGATCGAGAGGCCGCCGTAGCGGTTGCGTACGGTCAGGTCCGGGTCGACGCTGAGCAGCAGCTCGGCCATCGGGACGCTCCCGGTGACACCGGTGACCAGCCAGGGCGTGTCGTGCTGGCCGTCGAGGGCGTCCGGGTCGGCCCCCAGGTGCACGAGCAGGCGAGCCGTCTCGAGGTGGTCGTCGGTGACGGCGAGCAGCAGCGGCGTACGCCGGTTGCCGTCTCTGGCCTCCAGGTCAGCGCCGCCACGGAGCGCGGCCGCGGCCGAGTCCGTGTCGCCCGACGAAGCCGCCCGCAGGAGCTGCTGGTCACCGTCGGCGACCTCGGCCGAAGCCGTACGCAGCGTCGACACGATCGCGTCGAAACCACGCTCCTCGGCGTGCTCCAGCGCGGTCTTCCCGTCCCGGCCCGCCTCGATCGAGATGTCCACGCCGGCCGCGACGAGCACCCGTACGGTGTCGGCCGCGTCCGGGCCGTCGTCACCCAGGACGACCGCCTCGTGCAGGGCGGTCCAGCCCAGGTTGTTGACGTGATCGAGGTCGATCCCGGCCTGCACCAGACGCCCCACGACGTCGGCGTGGCCGCGCTCGGCGGCGCGGATCAGCGCGGTGCCGTCGTAGGAGTCCTTGGCGTTGACCTCGGCGCCGTTGCGGAGGGTCAGGTCGAGCAGGTCGACGTAGCCCTCGCTCGCGGCGATGAGGTAGGCGCTCTGCTGGGTCTCGTCCTCGTAGTTGACGTCGGCCCCGGCCTGGACCAGCTGACGGGCACGGGCCACGTCGTTGTCCCAGGCGGCCTTGATCAGCTGCTCGTTCATCCGCTGTCGCTCCTCGGGGTCGGGGGTGCTCTTCGCCCCCTTCGTCGGGGCGGACGCCGGACTCGACGCGGAGCTCGATGGAGACGGTTCGGCGGTCTCCGACGGCGCCGCGGCGCAGCCTGCCAGAAGCACGGCCATCGCCGCGGCGGCGGTCGACCACCGCAGGTGTGGCCGCGCAGATGTGGACAGCGTCATCGCGGCATCCGGGCGGTGACGATCTCGTACGGTCCCTGCGCGGTCTGCTCGTCGAAGTGGCTGTCGACCAGCAGCAACCTGCCGCCGAGCAGCTTGCCGGTGGTGAAGATGCGGTTCGGGTCGGTGGCACGGGAGGAGACGTGCTCCGCGGAGGTGGCGGAGGGGTTCAGCTCGAGGTGCACGATCTCCTTGTCGAAGTTGCGGATCACCGCGAGGTCGCGCCCCTGCCGGATCAGACCGTCGGCGTTGCGCAGGTTCGCGCCGTCGGTGTCGATCTCGCTGACCTCGCCGGTGGCGACGGAGAAGCGCCACAGCTGCCCGGTGGTGCCCTGGGCGACGACGAAGGCGGAGCGGTCCTGGCTCAGCACGATGCCACCGAGGTTGAAGCCCTCGACCGTGGTGATCAGCGAGCTGCCGTCGGCCCACTCGGTGGCCTGCCAGCCGTCCGCGCTTCGCGCGGTTACTCCCTCGCTCGGCGCGAGCGGACGAGCAAGCTCGCCGCTCGACCTCGCTCCGGTCGTCTCGGCACCCTCGGCGACGCGGATGATCGTCGGGTCGTTGGAGTTGGTGAAGTACGCAGCCCCGTCCGGCCCGATCGCGACATCGTTGAGGAACGCGTTGTTGTCGGGGACGCGGAGGGCGGCGAGCAGCTCGCCCTCGGGGCTGTAGACCCACAGGTCGGGGCGGTCATTGCCGGTGCCGTTCGGGCCGCCGGCGATGTAGACGCGGCCCTCGTCGTCGACGGTGATGCCGCGAGCGGTGTAGCGGCCGTCGGTGCCGTCACCGGCCAGCCACTCCTCGGCCTGGGCACGGTCGGCCGAGCCGCGCTGGATCTCGCCGCCGGTGACCTCGCTGACGTAGAACCTCCCGGACTCCTGGTCCACGCCGATGCCTTCGAACTTCGAGCCGCCCTGGGCGGACGGGTCGCCCTCGAGCAGGTAGCTCGCCGGGCGGCCGTTGCCCTCGGAGGCGTTGGCCGCGGTGCCCATGCCGAGGGCGGTGAAGGACAGGGTGGCCGAGGCGGCGATGCCGGCCAGGCCGGCGAGGGCGGCGGTTCGGGACGTACGCATGGTGGTGCTCCTCCGGTGTTCGGTGCGGTTGGTCGAGCTGATGCATCAACCATCGCCGTCGGGGAGGGGTCCGGACATCGGGTGACCGGCGACGTCTGGATAGCCGTTCGGCGACACCCCGGATAGCCGATCGGATGATGCCGGAGCCCCGCGACCGGCCTAGCCTGGAACGACCATGTCGACCGATACCGCGCCAGCTCCAGGACCCAGCGCCGGTGGGATCCTGGCCGGCCAGACGATGCTCGACCGCTGGCTCCACGTCTCACTGGTGGTGCTCGTCATCGCCTCGGTCGCGCGCTACCTGCAGGGGCACGGCTTCGGCGACCAGGCCGAGGTGGTCCTGCCCGGCGCCGCCGTCCTCCTGATCGCGTACGCCGCGGGCCGCCGCCTCGTCGGCACGGCCGCGGTCGTCTGGCTGGGCGCAGTGATCGCCTGCTGGACGGTGCTGGCGCTGATCGCGCCGTCGTTCTCGTGGGCGGCCGTGCCGCTGGTCTTCCTGGCGCTGCGGGTGCTGCCGTTCCGCTGGGCCGTGGCCGTCACGGTCTTCCTCGTCGCGATCGTCGCCGTCGCCTGGAGCCGGATGACCGGCCTGGCCGACCCGACCGTGCTGCTCGGACCGGTCTGCGTCGCGGTGCTCGCGGTGACCGCCTACCGCGCTCTCGAACGCGACGCGGTCACCCGGCGCGCGCTCCTCGCAGACCTCGAGGCGGCCCAGGACGAGGTCGCGGACGCCGAGCGCCGAGCCGGAGTCGTGGCCGAGCGCGCGCGGCTGAGCCGGGAGATCCACGACAGCGTCGCCCAGGGTCTGACCAGCATCAACCTGCTGCTCCAGGCGGCCGACCAGGAATGGGAGTCGCGCCCGGCCGACGCCCGCGGCCACGTCGACCAGGCGGCGACGATGGCCCGCTCCTCGCTCGACGAGGCGCGACGGGTCGTCCGCGACCTCGCCCCCACCGAGCTGACCGGCGGATCGGCGCTGGCCACCGCCGTACGCCAGGTCGCCGACGACGTCGCCGCCACCACCGGGCTCAGCGTCCCGGTCCACGTCCACGGCGACCCGCACGAGGTCGGCGGGCGGGTGGCGACCGCCGTCGTACGCACCCTGCGGGGTGCGCTCGCCAACGTCGCCGAGCATGCCGGCGCGACGACGGCGGTCGTCTCCCTCACCTTCCACGAGGGCGGTGTCGCCCTGGACGTACGCGACGACGGAGCCGGGTTCGACGCAACCCGGCTGAAGGAAGAGCCCGACGGGCTGCGCGGACACGGCCTGGCCGGGATGCGGGCTCGCGCCCGCCTGCTGGGTGGAGACTTGGTCATCGAGAGTGCCCCAGGCGAGGGCACGGTGGTCGCCGCCTCGTTCGCGGCCGGACAGACAGCATCTCAGGGGGAGGAACGTCGTGGCTGAGCAACGCATCCGGGTGGTGCTGGTGGACGACCATCCGGTGGTCCGGGCAGGCGTACGCGCCCTGGTGGACGCCCAGGACGACCTGGACGTGGTCGGCGAGGCGGCCGACTCGACCCAGGCCGTCGCGGTCGTCGGCGAGACCCGGCCGGACGTGGTGCTGATGGACCTCAGCCTCGGTGACGGACCGGGCGGGGCGGAGACCACCCGGCTGGTCCGCGAGCTGCCGTCGCCGCCGCACGTACTGGTGCTGACGACCTACGACACCGAGGCCGACGTCCTCGAGGCCGTCGACGCCGGTGCGGCGGGCTACCTGCTCAAGGACGCGCCGCCCGACGAGCTGTTCCGCGCCATCCGCGGCACCGCACGAGGAGAGACCGTGCTCGCCCCCTCTGTCGCGACCCGGTTGCTGCAGCGGGCCGCCTCGCCGACGCCGAAGGTGAGCCCGCGCGAGGTCGAGATCCTGCGGCTGCTCGCCAAAGGCCTGGGCAACAAGGAGATGGCTCGCGAGCTGCTGGTCAGCGAGGCGACGGTCAAGTCGCACCTCTCCCACATCTACACCAAGCTCGGCGTCGACACCCGCGCCGGCGCCGTAGCCACGGCCATCGAGCGTCGCATCCTGCGACCCTGAGCGTGGGGCCATTACGGATCGCATCATTTGTCATCTTCCCGCGAACAAATGTTGGCCAGTCGACCCCGACGTTGAGGTGCAACATTTGTCATCACTGGTGATACAATTGTTGCATGATCGACTCGACGCTAGGGCGGCTCGGCGCCATAGCCGAGCAGCGATGGGGCATGGTCACCACCGCCCAGGCCGCCGCAGTCGGAGTCTCGCGACAGCAACTGGCCCGTATGGCTGCCTCTGGAGCGATGGAGCGGGTCGCCCAGGGCGTCTACCGCATGGCCGGCGCACCGCATCAGAACCACGAGGCGATCTACGCGACCTGGCTCGCTCTCGGCGGGGCGACGATGCCGAAGACGCAGTCCGGGGCCCCGTCCCTGGTCGCCGCCGGGATCACCGCGGCCATCGCCCACGACCTGGGCGACTTCTTCCTCGACGGGTTCGACTTCATGGTCCCGACGCGCAAGGGAACGAGGCTGCCCGGCGTACGGCTGCGCATCCGGCGACTGACCCGCGAGGAGGTCGGCTCGGCCAACGGGCTCCCGGTCCTGTCGGTGGAGCGGACCATCGCGGACCTGGTGGAGCAGTGGACCGACCTCTCCCTCGTTGCCGGCGTCGTACGCGACGCCGTACTCGCCGGCCGGCTCCTGGCCCCAGACCGCCTGACGACCTACCTCGAGCCCATCGCCAGGGCGCAGATGCGGCGCGACATCGGTAGGGGTGACGGCCGCTCCCTGGCAGACGACCTGTTCAAGCTTGCCGGCATCGCTCCCGAAGGGTGGGCGGCATGAACAGCGAGACGCCAGACAGCTCCGAGGGTTACCGCGACTGGCGCTCGATCGAGCTTGCGATGAAGGAGGCAGCCAAGAAGGCCTCCCGAGAAGCCGGGTCGAACGTACGAGCGGCGACCGTTGACGCCCAGATCCGGCAAGCCCGGTTCGACCGGTTCCTCTCGCGGGTCTTCGCTGACGGCGGAGATTCCCCATGGATGCTCAAGGGAGGGATGAGCATGCTCGCCCGAGTCCCGCAGGCACGCACGACCAAGGACGTGGACCTCGCCGCTGAACGCGCCGGCGACCTGGCCGAGGCCGAGGCGGCACTGGTCCGTGCCGTCGACGTGGATCTCGGCGACCATCTCACCTTCCGGCTGCTCAGCAGCACGCCGACCGGGCTGGGGGAGAACCAGCCCGGCGTGCTCACCCGGCGCTACGTCTTCTCCTGCATCGACACCGGCGGCGCGTTCGGTGGCGAGCGCGAGATCGACCAGGTGAAGGTGGATCTGGTCGTGGGCCCCGCCCCGGTCGGCAGGCCCGAGGTCGTCGAGCCCGCGAACCGCCTGCAGCTGCGCCGAAGGCTGGTCACCCACCCCTACCGGCTCTATCCGGTCGCCGATCAGATCGGCGACAAGGTGTGCGCGACGATGGACACCAACTATCCCACCGGGGCCTCCAGCCGCGTCAAGGACCTGGTCGACCTCGTGGTGCTGGCCCGTACGCAGCGGGTCGATCTCGAGGAGCTGCGAGCTGCGATCGCGACCAAGAGGATCCTGGGAAAGATCCCTCCGTTCGAGCACCTCCAGGTGCCCGACGAGTGGGCCACGGCGTATCCCAAAGAGGCTCGAGGAGTGCCCGGCGCACAAGACATCACCGCGGCCGAGGCCGAGGCGTACGCCGCCCAGCTCGTCGATCCCGCACTGACCGGCGCCACCGAAGATGCGGCGGCCGTGTGGGTGCCCGGCGCCGGCTGGACCGCCCCCGACGACGTCGAGGCGGTCAGCGCCGAGGTCGCCGATGATCTCGCCGCCGGGGGCGATATCTACGTGCGCCACTACACCCGCGGCGGCTGGCCGGTGCGTGAGCACTGGCCAGCCGCCCGCGGCACCTACCGCATACGGTCCACCGAGCGTCGCATCCTGCGACCTTGACTGCGGTGACTGCCTCCTTCGGTGGAGCCGGCGGTCAGCAGGTCGCCAACAGCATCGGCTCGAGCAGGAGACCGAGGTCGTAGATCGGGTCGGCGCTGTCCCAGTTGCGACCGGTCCAACCGAGCGTGATCTGGCGGGTGCCGTCCGGTGAGCCCCAGCTGATCGACTGCGCACCCATGTGGGCGCCGTCATGGCCATAGAGGTACTCGCCGGGGTTGCACGGGTCGGCGACCCGGTAGATCCCGAACCCGTAGTCCGGGTCGGTGCTGCCCGCGATCGGCGGCAGCATCTTCTCGACCGAGTCCGGGCTGAGCAGCCTCCCGGTGAGGAGCGACTCGTTGAGGTCGGCGAGGTCCTCGGTGGTGCTCGTCGCGGCCCCGGCGGCGTGGAAGATGCTCGGGTGCAGGTCGGTCATCGGCCGCCAGCTGCCCTCGTAATGACCGGCGTCCTCGAGGAACGGGCCGCGGTTGCGGGCATCGGTCGGGTAGGCGCTCTGCCGCATGCCCGCGGGTTCGAGCACCCGGTCGCGTACGAGATCCTCGATCCGCTCCCCGGTCTCCTTCTCGAGCATGACCCCGAGCGCGACGTAGCCGTAGTTGGAGTAGGAGAAGTCGGTGCCGGGCTCGAAGAGCCAGCCGGCGCCGCGCATGAAGGCGAGGTGCTCGGCCTCGGAGTAGTACTGCCCGAGCGCGTCGATCAGCTGGTCCCACGAGGTCGGGTCCTCGACGCGATCGAAGAGGATCTCCTCGGGCCCGCGCGGGGCGCCGGAGGTGTGGTTGAGCAGGTGCTTGATCGTGACGCCGTCGGGGAAGGTGCCCGGGAGCAGGTCGTTGGCGGGCGTGTCCAGGGTCCAGCCGCCGCTCTCGACCTCCTGCATCACCAGGGTCGCGATCAGCGTCTTGGTGTTGCTGGCCACGTGGAACCGGTCGCCGGGCCTGACCGGCTTCTTCTTCCCGACCTCGCGTACGCCACCCGCGCCCGACCATTCCAGGCCGGGCGTCTCCACCCGGGCGGTCACGCCCACGGCGCCATCGGCGATGAACGCGTCGACGGCACGGTCGAGGTCGGCGGCCGTGGGAGTCGCCGACCGGGCCCGGAGACCCTGCCGCTCGGCGGCGGCCCGCTCGGCGATCGCGGTCGCCTCCCGGGTCAGTGCGGTCGGGTCCGGCGCCATCGCCGCGGGGCCCGGATCAGGCTGGGCGTACGCGGCCGGCACGGCCGTCAGGGGAAGGAGCACCGCGGCGATCGCTGCGGTGCCCGTGCGGACGAGGGTCCGAGACATGGCTGCTCCTGTCGTCGTTGACGTTTCGCAGCCATCGTTCCGGGCCCGGGCGTACGCCCACATCAGCCTCGAGTCGGAGATCGAGGCGTTCTTGGTCAGTCTCGAAGCTGACGCCGCAGGGCGCGAGCGGCCTTGCCCTTGCGGGAGAAGAGGTCGCGGCGCTCGGCCGGGGTCATCGGGCCGAGCTTCTCGAGGACGGAGGCGGGGAAGCCGGCGACCTCGGGGGCCTCGCCGATCGGCACGGTGGTGTGGACGACCGGCGCGCCGGGGACGCCGCCGACGCCCTCGTCGTAAAGGTGGACCAGCGAGATCGCCTGGTGGCCGTCGACGGAGGCGGAGTAGCGGTCGAGGGTCGCCGGCGCCGAGGTGTAGCAGCTCGCGGAGGCGACCGAGACCGGGATGCCGGCGAAGGTGGTGAAGGTCGAGTAGTGCAGGTGACCTGCGAGGACAGCGCGTACGTCGGTCCCCGCCAGCACCTGAGCGAGCCGGTCCTGGCCGTCGAGCTCGATGATCACGCTGGCTTCGTTGAGGGGGAGCGGGACCGGCGGGTGATGCATCGTGAGCAGGGTGCCGTGCGGCGCCGGCTCGGCGAGCACGTCGGTCAGCCAGTCGAGCTGAGGCTCGGTGATGTCGCCGTGGTGCCAGCCGGGCACGGTGGTGTCCAGGGCGATGATCCGCAGCCCGTCGATGTCGTAGACCCGGTCCTGCGGCGCGTCCGAGGCCTCCCCGAAGAGCACCTCGGAGTAGACCTCCCGCTCGTCGTGGTTGCCCATCACCCAGATGATCTCGGCGCCGAGATCCGCGGCGACCGGCTCGACCTGCTTCCGGAGACGTACGTAGGCATCGCGCTCACCCAGGTCGGCGAGGTCACCGGTGAAGACGATCGCCTGCGGCGGGATCGTCATCCCCCGCAGCCGGTCCAGCGCACGCTCGAACCCGGGCGTCGGGTCGACCTTGCCGAAGATCCGCCGGTCCCCGGCGTAGAGGTGAGGGTCGGAGAGGTGGGCGATCGTATGACGTGGAGAGGGGTACTGGCCGAACTGCACGGTTCCCACACTAGGTTCAACTGCCGTCTCGCTGCACCCCACCGCCCGGCAGGTCGTTGAACCGATGGAGCAGCAACACGAGCCGATCCAGGTCGTCCTCGGACCAGCCGTCGACACGCCGTTCCAGCTCGTCCTGGCGCAGCGCGAGCGCTCGCTCGACCTGCGTGCGGCCCTCGTCGGTCAGGGACACGAGCACCGAGCGTCCGTCCTCGGGCGCACGATCGCTCTGGACCAGACCGAGGGACGTCATGCGTTTGAAGAGGGCGCTGGCGGAGCTGCGGTCCATCGCCACGGCCTCGGCCACTGCGCTCGGTCTGGCTGGGCCGTACGCGTAGAGCCAGCGGGCGAGGTGGAAGGCGGCCGGGCGAAGCTCTTCGTGGAACGCCGCGGCGGACCGTTCGGTGAGTGCGCGCGAGGCGCTGAGCAGAGCGTTGAGCTCGAAGCCGAGCCGTGTGGTCGCCGGGGTCATGCAGCTCTCCAAGTAATGGGCATTTGCACACCATTAGATATAGTGGGCATATTCACACTATATCGGCCGCTGGGTCGAAGAGAGGCAGTGCCGCATGAACGACGAGGCTCCGACGATCGTCCTCACCGGGGCGACGGGTGGCCTCGGTGCCCTCGCCGCGACCTCGATGGCCGCGACGGGAGCGCACCTGGTCATCACGGCGCGGAGCGCGCAGCGCGCGGAGGCCACGATCTCGTCCGTACGCGAGGTCGCGCCGTCCGCGGATCCGGAGGTGTTCGTGGTCGACCTCTCCCGGCCGGGAGAGGTGCGCAAGGTGGGCGAGGAGATCCGGTCTCGGCACGGGCGGATCGACGTACTCATCAACAACGCGGGGATACATGCCTTCGAGCCGCGGGTCACGGCGGACGGACTCCCCGAGATGATCGCGGTCAACTACCTCGCGCCCTTCGTGCTGACCCGTGAGCTGCTGCCGTCGCTGCAGCGATCTCCCGCGGGCCGGGTGGTCAATGTCGCGTCCGAGGCGTCACGTCGACACGGCGACCTCCGTATCCCGCAGGTCCTGAGCGACACGACCCCGTTCACGGCCCGCGGGTCGTCGGAGCGCTACGGACAGAGCAAGCTCCTCGACATCATGTTCACGCTCGCGCTCGCTCGGAGACTCGACGGTTCCACGGTCACCGCCAACTGCGTGGACCCGGGGTTCAACGTGACGGGCCTGGGTCGCGACCTCCGCTTCGCTGCCGGACTCGAGCGGGTGCTTCGAGCGTTGCGCATCGGTGACCCTGCTCGCGGCGCGGGCTTGATCGTCGACCTCGCCACCGAGGCGCGCTACGCCGGGCGAAGCGGCCTGTACGTCACCGAGAAGCACAGGCGCGAGCTCGTTCCCGCGGATCCGGCCACCGACGTCTCCGCCCAGGACGAGCTCTGGCGAGCCACCGAGCTCCTGCTCGACCGGATCTGACTTGGAGGTTGGTGGGGAACTCCCAAGCTCCACTTGGAGGTTCTCATCAACTTCCAACTCAAACCACCCCTGAGTGGTAAGTTCACCGGTCATGGATCCGGAGAGGTACGACGCTCCGCAGTTCGGCAGGGCGACCCGCGAGCCGGGAAACAAGTGGGCCTACTGGTACTACCGACCCGCCCACATCCCGCGTGACCTGCCGTTACAGCCGCTCACCGTGAAGGCGCTCTCGGATGCCGACGCCGCGCTGGGGCGCCTCCAGGGAGTGAGCGCGCTGATCCAGGATCCCGAGCTGCTGATCGGGCCCTATCTGACCCAGGAGGCCGTCGCCTCGTCCCGGATCGAGGGCACCCAGACCTCTCTGGAGGAGGTCCTCCAGGACGAGGTCAGCGGTCAGGCGACCAGGAGCGAGGACGTCGCCGAGGTCAAGGCCTACCTTGCCGCGACCCGTCAGGGATTCGAGCTCATCAGGAGCTGGCCGCTCAGCCAGCGGCTCGTCCTCGAGCTGCACAAGACCCTCCTCACCGGCGTCCGGGGTCACGAGCGCCACCCCGGCGAGTTCCGGCGGAGCCCGGTCTGGGTCGGGTCGCCGACCGACAACCCCACCACCGCCGCGTACGTCCCACCCCTCCCTCCCGACCTGCCCGAGCTGATCGCCGACTGGGAGGCGTACGTCAACGTCCCCGATCTCAGTCCGACGCTGGTGCGGTGCGCGCTGATGCACTACCAGTTCGAGACGATCCACCCGTTCCTCGACGGCAACGGGCGCATCGGGCGGCTGCTGATCAACCTGATGCTGATGGAGGAGGGGCGGATGACCACGCCGCTGCTCTATCTCTCGGGCTACATCGAGGCCAACCGTCAGGCCTACTACCAGCGGCTGCAGAGCGTGCGGGAGCGCGGTGAGATGCAGGAGTGGCTGCAGTTCTTCCTCACCGCGGTGCGACGCTCGGCCGAGGACGCCACCACCAGGTCCGAGCGCCTGGTCGCGCTCCGGGAGAGCTATCTCGACGAGGCCGCCACCTCACGCGCCAACCTGTCCGGGCTGGTCACGCTGCTGTTCGCCAACCCCTACCTGACCGTCAAGCGCGTCCAGGACGCGACCGGCCTGACCAACCAGGGTGCCCGCAACCTGATCCAGGACGCCGAGCGGCGTGGGTGGATCGAGGCCGCCGGCCGGTCGGGCCGCGGCGGCCGGCACTACTGGATCGCCAGAGCGGTGATGGACGTGATCGAGGAGCCGCTGGCGTACGACTGAACACGGCGGAAAACGTGCAGGTGGCCCCGGCTGTGCACGTGTGCACGCCCAGGGCCACCTGTGTGACGTAGCCGAGCAGTCGGTAGGGGGTTGATCACTCGGCCATGGTCATGTTTCTCAGAAGGTGCCGAGCGCCAGCGGGTTCGGGACCTGGCCGACGGGGAGGCCGTCGAGAGCCGGGTTCTCCATCGGGAGCAGGAACGAAACCTGGTCCATCTCGCTGTCGGACAGCTCGGACGGCAAGGCGCCGCCCATGATCTTGTCCATCACGATGCCGGGCGCACCGACGTAGGCGCCGGAAACGACCAGCGCGGCACCGTTGCCGACCTGGTGCGAGCCACCGTCCCAGTTCACCCAGGCCTTCTTCTGCGCCGGGCTCAGCTCGGAGCCGGTGGCACCCATCAGGATGAGGCCCGGGGCGCCGACCCAGGCGCCGCTGACCATGCGAGCGGCGCCGCCGGTGGCCTGGCCGGCGCCACAGATGAAGCTGGCCCAGGCCTTCTGGCTCGAGGGCGAGAGGTCCGAGGCACCGGAGGAGTTCTCCGCGATGCACTCGGCCTCGGTGCGGTTGTGGTGGGTGCCGTCGGCTGCGGTGGCGGTACCCGTGGTCAGTGCGACTGCGACACCCGAGAAGGCGGCGACGGCCGCGACGCGGCGGAGCAGCCCTGTCTTCTTGTTCATTTCGTACCTTTCATCGATCAACTCGAATTGAAACATCACGCACGGACGCGACCCCCGGATCGATAACAGATGCATCGATACGTTCGCATCCGGGAAGTGATGCTAGGAGAATCAACGACCATCGCAGCAAGTCGACACGGCTGTTTTCATGTCAACTAATGACAAATGAAATGTAATGACGTAATTTTCGCCAACCTGCAACGTTCTTGTTTGAACGCGCGTAAATGCGCAGATGGCCCGGTCGTGCGCGAAGGCACGGCCGGGGCCATCTGGGGACGGCGCCGATCGGATCGTGGTGGGAGCTACGGTCGGTCGGCGGTCGTCATGTCGACGCTCAGAAGGACCCGAAGGGAGCCATCGGGTTCGGGATCTGGTCGGTGGAGATACCGTCGAGCGCCGGGCTGTCCTGCGGGATGAGGAACGTGACCTGCTCGAGCTCGGCCGGCGACAGGTCGCTCGGGGTCGCCCCGCCCGCGATCTGGTCGAGGATGATGCCGGGGGCACCGACGTAGGCGCCCGCGACCATCATGGCGGCACCCTCACCGATCTTGTGGCCACCCTCGTCCCAGTTCTCCCAGGCAGCCAGCTGCTCCGGGGTGATCGGGGAGCCGGTGGCGCCGGCGAGGATCAGGCCCGGGGCGCCGACCCAGGCGCCGCTGACCATCTGGGCAGCACCGCCGGCGACGTAGGAGCCGCCGAGGATGAAGTCCTCCCACGCCTTCTGCGAGGAGGGCGAGAGGTCGGAGGAGGAGACGCTGGCGGTGGCCGGCGCCGGCGCGGCGACGGCGGTGCCGGTGGTCAGTGCGACGGCGACACCCGAGAAGGCGGCGATGGCCGCGGCGCGGCGGAGCAGCCCTGTCTTCTTGCTCATTTCATACCTTTCATCGTCAATTCGAATCGATCGCATCGCGGCCGCCGAGCTGATAACACTCGTTTCGACACGTCCGCGTGCGGTTCATGACGCTAGGGATGCTCACCGTGCGATGTTCTGTCCGACACGGCTTCGTAATTACCAAGTGGACGTAAACGTTCCATACCGCCGGGTAATACCATGCCCGGTCGGGTTAATGGATTCCTGGAATTCGTCGAGCGCGCTAGATTGCCGCGTCCTCTTCTCGGGACCCCCACCTAGAAGGCATCGATGAGCTCGGCAACGTACGCACCCGTGATCGCTGATTCCAGTCGGCCGAGGAAGGGCGGCAGGATCCTCCTGTCGGTGCTCCTCGGCCTGCTCGGCGCACCACTCCTTCTCGTCGGGGCGGGCCTGGCCATCGCAGCCGGACCCGACGACGTCGTGATGGGCAAGGAGACCCCCATCCAGCAGGGCGCGGCGTACTCCACGCCGGAGGCGTTCGCCTTCGACCGGCTTCCGGTCACCGTCCGCGTAGAGGCGATGGGGGAGGCATACGTCGGTGTCGGCAACCCGGTTGACGTGCTCGACGTCGTCAAGGGCACCAAGGCCGTCGAGATCGCCAAGACTCCGCTGACCAGGGTCAGCGGTGCGGCCGGCTCGGGGGAGAACGTGCCGGATGCCTCCGAGGCGCCGTGGTGGGACGAGACGGTCTCGGGCTCCGGCACCCAGGAGCTGAACGTGACGCTCACTGGGGAGCCGGTCTCGTTCCTGGCCGCGAGCCGGGACGGTGCGCCGATCAAGGTCGCCTTCGGCTATCGGCTCGATGGGATCTTCCTGGTCGCGCTGGGCATTGCGGGCTTCGGCGCCCTTCTGCTGATCGGCGCGGTCGTCCTGCTGGTGACCGGGAAGCGTGAACGCCGGCACCAGTGGCAGCCGCCCCGGCCACCGGTTTCGTACGCCCAGCCGCCCCACCCCGCCCAGCCGGGCTACCCGACCCAGCCGGCCCGTCCTGTCCTGACGGGGCCGACGGGGCCGGCGCCGAATCGCCCCGCCATGCCGCGTCCGCCGGCCGGCGGGCTCTACCGCCGCTTAGGCGTAGCGGCCGGGATCGGCGTCGTGGCGTTCTCGCTGACTGGATGCTCGATGCCCGCGTCCGTCGAGCTCGAGCAGCCGAGCAAGGTTTCGCTACGGAGCGACGACGTCGGTGTTGTGATGCGGGACTGGAACGCGCGCAGCAACGAGGCGATCAGGGCCAACGGGCGTGGGAAGTGGAAGGTCGAGGCATGGGACCAGGCCGCCACTGGTCCCATGCTCGCCGTGTTCCGGGCCGCGACGGTCGCGGCCGAGGCCACCGGCTACAAGCAGCGCTCGCGCACCTTCAATGTGGATGCGGGCCGGGTCTGGTCGGCGCAGCTCGGCGAGTATCCGATGTGGGCCATCGTGGAGATCAACGGCGGCGACCGGAGGTCTCCGCTGGCGGTCTACGAGCAGCAGGACGCCCTCTCGCCCTGGAAGCACCGTGGCGAGGTCAAGGTCAAGGCGAGCGCCATCCCCACCGAGGTCGAGGGCGCCGCGCCGGTCTCCGCCGCCGATGCGAAGCGGGTCCAGGACGTCGCCGACGAGATCGACGCATACCTCGGCAAGCCCAAGAGGGTCGAAGGTCTCGCCGGGCTCAAGAAGCTCAAGGCACCGCGACGCGAGATGGACGCGTACGTCGCGGAGATGGGTGTGGACACGGTCAAGACGACCGTGGAGCCATTCGATGAGACCGGACCCCGGATGGTGCAGACGCGCGAGGGCGTGTTCGCGATGCTGGAGTTCACCGTCGACAGCATCGTCGGTGGCCAGGGCACCGAGTGGGAGTGGAACCCGCCCTTCGACGAGTTCCGCAGCCAGGCCGGCAAGAACCTGTCCATCCGGACCGCGGTGACGGTCGCGGTGCTGGTGCCGAAGGACGGCGACGCTTCGGTCCTCGGGGTCGAGTACGGCGAGATCCTGGGCGCGAAGGTGAAGATCTGACCCTCAGGGTTCATCCGCTGATCGCACGATGCTCGCGTGAGCAGCGGATGGGCTTTCCTCGCGAGGCCTAGCGTCGAAGCATGGATCATGCTGCGGCCGTGAGCCTGGCCATCGGCGCATGCGTCCTGTTCTCGCTCTCCGCCGCGGTCCAGCAGCGCGCGAGCGCGCTCGCGCCCGGCCGCAGCGGCGGAATGGCCGGCGTCGAGCAGTTGATGCTGGCGCTGGTGCGCAATCCGCTGTGGGTCACCGGCGCGATGATCAACGCGATCGGCTTCGGGGTGCAGGCGGTCGCGCTCCATCTGGGGTCGGTCTCCGTCGTGCAGTCGGTGATGCCCACGCAGCTGCTCTTCGCGCTCGTCTTCGCCTCGATCGCCGCCCGCCACTGGCCGACGGTCTCCGACTGGATCAGCGGGGCCGCGATCTGTGGCGGCGTGATCCTGCTGGTCACCGACGACCATCGCGGTGGCACCTATGCCGACGTCGGCCGCGTCGCGCTCTTCGCCGGGTGTGTGGCGGTCGTGATCTGCGTACTGCTGCTGGCGGCGCACCGGTTCCCGCCGCCGGTCGCGGCGGCGACCACCGCGGTCGCGGCCGGCTGCTCGTTCGCCACCACCTCGGTGCTGCTGAAGATCACCGCCGACCGGGCCGCCGCCGACGGATTCCTCGGGCTGTTCACGCTGCCGGCGTTCTACGGGCTGCTGTGCACCTGCGGCCTCGGGATCGTGCTCACCCAGGCGGCCCTCGCCGCCGGTCCGCTGCCCTGGGCGATGGCGGCGATGACGATCACCAACCCCACCGTCTCGTACGTCGCCGCGGTGGTCGCCTTCGGCGCCTCCGCCCCCACGCTGTGGGTCGCGGTGAGCGCCGGCGCGCTGCTGGTCACCGGGATCGTCGGGCTCGCCCGGTCACGGTCGGCGAGCAGATGGACCCCGGTGCAGGACGAGCGAACCGAGATCCGGGTCTCCTAGCGGTCCTGCATCGACCGCGGCCACGAGCGCCGCCTGGTCGACCTGGGCTTGAGGTGCTCGGGCAGCGCGCTGATGTAGGGCGCGGCATGCCGGCATTCACCACAGGTGACGTCTCGATAGTCGTAGGAGGTCAGCGGTTCTTCTCCGTACGCCCGACACACCGGCCCGAAGGAGTCGGCGAAGTGCGTGCGCTGTTTCGTCGTCAACTCACTCATGTGCGCCTCACGTGGTCATTGCAGGGAATGGTCACAGCAGGGTAACGGTGTCCCAACAGAAATTGCGCTCCGACACCCTGACGAACCCGCTCCGTTCACGCATAGCGCCGAGCCCGCCGGGCCGCCTGTCGCTGCCGCGAGCGCGCGAGGAGATATGTCGGCGCGGTCTCCTGCGTGAGGCTCTCGTGAAGCTCCAGCATGTCCTCGATCGTGCGCGACCAGGGGAACTGCTCGGCCCGCTCGCGTGCCGCGTGCCGGGTCGCCACCACCGGCCGCTCGGCGACGTCGATGACCGCGTCGGCAAGCGCCGCCGGATGGGCGGACGCCCAGGCTCCGCACCGGGGGTCGATGAGCTCCCGGGCGCCGCCGCGGTCTGCGGTCACCACCGGCGTACCGCTGGCGAGGGCTTCCAGGACGGCCAGTCCGAAGGTCTCGCGCGGGCAGACGGAGAGGGCCACGTCGGCCTCGGCCAGCGCCCGGGCGATCTGGTGGCGGTCGGAGACGTGCCCGTGGAAGACGACCGGCGATCCGGCGGCGAGGGCCTCGATCTCGGCACGGTGCGGCCCGTCGCCGTAGACGTCCATGCGTACGTCGAACCCTCGCCGATGCAGCTCGACGGCGGTGGCGACGGCGAGGTCGGGGGACTTCTCGCGGGAGAGGCGGCCGACGTGGACGAGCCTCAGAGTGTCGTCGCGGTGCCCGAGCGAGGGCTGGAAGAAGTCGAGGTCGACGCCCAGCGGCACCTGCGCGATCGGGCAGCCGACGGTCGCGGCCAGCGGCTCGAACTCGTGCCGGGCGTAGTCGGAGGTCACCAGCACCTGGTCGAAGGAGCGCACCAGCATCCGGTTGAGCAGCGCGGTGGAGACCTTCGAGGTGGTGTCCATGCCGGTGTAGGTGGGCATGTACTCGTCGAGCCGCTCGTGGGAGAAGAGCACCGTCCCGATGCCCTGGCGCCGGGCCCAGCGGGAGACGGGCAGCATCGTGAACTTGTCGCTGACCTCGAGGCTCGTCGGGTTGAAACGGGTCAGCACGTCGGTCACCCGCCACGGCTCGATGATCAGCCGGTAGCCGCCGCCCACGCGAGGCGCTCTCAGCTGCACCACCTCGCCGAGGTCGGTCGAGGTGACCGAGTCGTACGGACCGGGGACGACCAGAAGTCGGTCGTGGCCCGCTTCGAGATAGCCACGGGCGAGGGCCTCCAGAGCCGTCTTCATGCCGCCGGAGGTGGGGCCGACGAAGTTCGCGAGCTGAGCGATGAGCACGGCCACATCGTGTGGCATCGAGGTAGCCCTGCGGCGACCTCGATGTGACGTCGGCATGGCGAGGCAACGTACGAGATATCGTTGAAGATATGACCAACCTGGACGCGCACCCCATCCCCGTCGAGTGTGTCGGTGGAAACGGGGACGAAGGCGTCGAGATCCAGATCATCACTCCGCGCGACGTCCCGCTGGGCGGTCCACGAGCGATGAACGTACGCCGCACCCTGCCCGCCCGCTCGCGCTCGCTGATCGGCGCGTGGTGCTTCCTGGACCACTACGGTCCCGACGACGTCGTCGTCTCCGGCGGGATGGAGGTGCCGCCGCACCCGCACACCGGGCTGGCGACGGTCTCCTGGCTGTTCACCGGGGAGATCGAGCACCGCGACTCGGTCGGCACCGTCGCGATGGTGCGCCCGGGCGAGGTCAACCTGATGACCGCCGGGCGAGGGATCTCCCACTCGGAGAACTCCACCGCCGAGACCACCGTCCTGCACGGAGCGCAGCTGTGGGTCGCGCTGCCGGACGAGTACCGCGACGTCGAGCCGGGGTTCCAGAACCATGCGCCCACGCCGATCGAGCGCGACGGGGCGACCGTACGGGTCTTCATGGGGTCGCTCCTCGGCGTCACCTCGCCGGTGCGGACCCACTCCGAGATCCTCGGCGCCGAGATCCTGCTCGAGCCCGGCACCCGGCTCGAGATCCCGGTGGACGAGCGGTTCGAGCACGGCGTACTCGTGGACACCGGCGAGGTGTCGATGACCGGCCTGGGCGCGTCCGGCCCGGCTTCGGCCGAGGTGGAGAAGGACTCGCTCGCCTACGCCCCTCCGGGCGCCACCACGCTGATCCTGCAGGCCGGGGAGGCGTGGACCCGGTTGCTCCTCCTCGGCGGTACGCCGTTCGGCGAGTCGATCATCATGTGGTGGAACTTCGTCGGGCGCACCCACGAGGAGGTCGTCGGCTTCCGCGACGAGTGGCAGGGCCAGGTCACCCGCGGTGGCGGCGAGGTGGTCGAGGACTCCCAGGACCTGGCCGAGGGCCGTTTCGGTGTGGTCGAGGGCAACCACCAGCGGCCGATCCCGGCACCCCCGCTTCCCAATGCCCGGCTTCGCTCGCGGTCTTAGGTCGCGTCAGTGCTCGTGCTCAGTTCGTGCTTAGACTGCAGTCGTGAGTGACGAATCCTCAGACCCAGGGGTCGTGCTGGCCGTGGCGGTGGGCCGCAGCCGTAGCCAGGCGGCGGTCTTCGACCTCGCCGGGCGCGAGCTGGCCGGCGACACCCGTGACCACGAGGTCGGCATCTCCGCCGAGGTGCTGATGCCCGAGGTCGTCGAGCGGATGACCAAGATGGTGACCTCGATCGACCTGCCGGTGCTGGCGATCGGGATGAGCCTGCCCGGCGTGGTCAACCCCGATCTCGGGATGAGCATCGACACCCCGGCGATGGGCGGCTGGGACGGCGTCCAGCTGGCCCCCTACTTCACCGCGCTGACCGACGCGCCGCTGATCCTCGCCCACGACGCCCACGCGCTGGCGCGGTCGGAGCTCTTCAACTCCGACCATCCCGTACGCAACGCCCTGGTCGTCAAGGCCTCGACCGGTCTCGGCATGGGCATCATCGTCGACGGCAAGGTCGTCACCGGCGCGCTCGGGGCGGCCGGCGAGATCGGCCACACCCGCATCGACGCGGCCGGAGACCGGCCCTGCCGCTGTGGCTCGACCGGCTGCCTGGAGACCGTCGCGTCCGGCTGGGCGCTCGCCCAACGACTGACGGACTCCGGGGTCCCCGCGGGCCACGTACGCGACCTGGTGGCCGCCGCGCTCGCCGGCGACGCCGTCGCGCGCGGGCTGCTGCGCGAGGGTGGACGACAGCTCGGCGAGGTCGTGGCCACGGCCGTCAACCTGCTCAACCCGGAGGTCGTCGTCATCGGCGGCGACATGGCCGGTGCCTTCGACCTCTACACCGCCGGGGTGCGCGAGAGCGTCTACGCCCGCTCCAACCCGATCGCCACCCGCGAGCTCACCTTCATGGCTCAGCTCCACGGCGACTCCTCGGGCCTGGTGGGCTGCGCCGCGATGGCGATCGAGTCCCTCTCCGACCCGCAGTGATCGTCGGCCTGCTCTGGCTGCTCGGATGCCAGCTGGCCGGAACCGCGATCGTCGAGCTGACCGGGATCCCGCTGCCAGGCCCCGTCGTGGGGATGCTGCTGCTCTTCGTCGTCCTCGTCCTGCGGCGCCGTGACGGCGAGGACGACCCGGTCATCCAGGTCGGCGACTACTTCCTCTCCCACCTGCAGCTCTTCTTCATCCCGGCCGGAGTCGGCGTGATCGCCTACCTCGCGGTCATCCGCGACGCGGCGGTGCCGATCGTCGTCGCGCTGCTCGGCTCCTGGTTCCTCGGGCTGGTCACCGTCGGTTGGGTGCTCAGCCTGTTCCTGCGCCGCGTGCCCGAGGTCGCCGGCACCGAAGGCGCGCCGGGGGAGGAGATCGAGTGAGCCACATCCTGTGGCTCTTCGTGACGGTGGCGGCGTACGAGTTCGGGCGGTGGCTTCGCAAGCGGACCCATTCGCCGCTGGCCCAGCCGGTGGCGGTGGCGATCGTGATCGTCGGCACCCTGCTGGCCGTCAGCGGCACGTCCTACGACGACTACGCCGACGCCACCACGCTGATCAGCTTCCTGCTCGGCCCGGCGACGGTCGCGCTGGCGATCCCGCTCTACCACCAGGTCGCGCGGCTGAAGGGGATGGTGGTGCCCGTCCTGGTCGCACTGACCGCCGGCGCGGTCGTGTCGATGGTCAGCGGCATCCTGCTGGTGCGCTGGCTCGGTGGCGGGGACGTGCTGGAGCGGACGATGGCCACGAAGGCCGTCACGGCTCCGGTGACGATCGCGCTGGCCGAGCGGCTGGGCGGCTACCCGGAGCTGTCGGCGTGCTTCGCGATCGTGATCGGCACCTTCGCCGCGATGGTCGCACCGCGGGTCCTGACCATGCTCCGCATCCGCGACCCGCGGGCGCGCGGCATCGCCGTCGGCGCGGTCTCCCACGGCATCGGCACCGCGCGGATGCTGGAGGAGAGCCGGGTCGAGGGCGCCTTCTCCGGACTGGCGATGGGACTCACCGCGGTTGTGACATGTCTCCTGGTTCCGCTGGTGGCGTACTTCCTCCTCTGAGGCTCCCCGCGGCCTACCGTTGGTCTCATGGCCCGTGTGCACGCCTTCACCGACGACGTACTCGGCACTCTCGACGCGGTCGGGGTCGTCGAGGCTCTGCGGCGCGGTGACTTCAGCACTCTCGAGGCGGTCGAGGCGTCCATCGCCCGGATCGAGGCGGTCGATGCCGCGCTCGGAGCGATGGCCTACCGCACCTTCGACCGGGCCCGGATCCAGGCGCGTGCTCCCCGGGCCGGCTTCTTCGCCGGCGTCCCCACCCTGATCAAGGACAACACCGACGTCGCCGGCGTGCCCACCAGGAACGGCACGGATTCGTACGTCATGCCGCCGGCCTCACGCAACGGCGAGATGACCAAGCTGCTCTTCAAGCTCGGGTTGCTGTCGCTGGGGAAGACCCAACTCTCGGAGTTCGGGTTCTCGGGCACGGCCGAGCACGCGCGTCTCGGCGCGGTGCGCAACCCGTGGGACACCGGCCGCGTTGCGGGCGCTTCGTCGGCCGGTTCGGGTGCACTGGTGGCCGCCGGGGCCGTTCCGATCGCCCACGGCAACGACGGCGGCGGCTCGATCCGGATACCGGCAGCTGCGTGCGGGTTGGTCGGGCTCAAGCCGACCCGCGACCGGCTGCCCCAGGACCCGCTCTACGGTCTGCTGCCGCTCAAGATCGTCACCGACGGCGTGCTGACCCGCTCGGTGCGCGACACCGCCGCCTTCTTCCGGGAGGCCGAGAAGGCGCACCACACCTCGCTGCCGCCGATCGGGGACGTCACCGGCCCCGGGTCGAAGCGGCTGCGCTGTGCCATCTTCACGGGTGCGCTCGGGCGCGACGCCAGTCCCGAGGTCGCCGAGCTGACGCTGAAGACGGCGGCCGTGCTGGAGGAGCTCGGGCATACCGTCGAGACGGTGCCGCCGCCGGTGCCCGAGACCTTCGCCGACGACTTCGTCCTCTACTGGGGGACGCTCGCGGTCGCCCTGGTCAACGCCGGCCCGCTCCGCGGCAAGACCTGGGACCGCAGCCGGCTCGACAACCTCACGGTCGGCCTCGCCCAGCACACGCTCAAGAACGCCAAGTACGTCCCGGCCGCCATCGTCCGGCTGCGTAAGGCGCAGGCGATCGCGGAGGGGTTCCACGCGGCGTACGACGTCGTCCTGACGCCCACGGTCGCGCACGAGACCCCGGAGATCGGGCGGCTGGCGCCGGGCCAGGTCTACGAGCTGGTCATGAAGGGGCTGATGGACTGGGTGGCGTTCACGCCGTGGCAGAACGTCACCGGTGGGCCTGCGGTGTCGCTGCCGATTCAGCAGACCCTCGCCGGGCTGCCTCAGGGGATGATGTTCGGGGCGGCGCCGGGACGCGAGCGAATGCTGCTCGAGCTGTCCTACGAGCTCGAGGAAGCGATGGGTTTCGCTCGCATCTGGGACCCCGATCGAGGTGCCGAGGGCCCCGCTGACCTGCGATGATGCGGTCGGTGGAGGGAAGGGCCGTGTCGATTTGTTGAGCGTGGCGCCCCTACCGTAATGTTCTCTCACGCAACGCCCCTTTAGCTCAGTCGGCAGAGCGTCTCCATGGTAAGGAGAAGGTCTACGGTTCGATTCCGTAAAGGGGCTCTGAGTCCATTAGGATTCTTGGGTTGAGGTCCCGCAGTAGGAATATTGCGGGCCTGATTCCTGTTGAGGCGGGGTAGCTCAGGCGGTTAGAGCGCACGACTCATAATCGTGAGGTCGCGGGTTCGATCCCCGCCCCCGCTACCGCCAAAGACCGCATCACCTCGATCAGCACCGTAAGGAAACTCCTGTGGCCAGCAAGAGCAGCGACGTTCGCCCGAAGATCACCCTCGCTTGCACCGAGTGCAAGGAGCGGAACTACATCTCGAAGAAGAACCGTCGGAACGACCCCGACCGTATCGAGCTCAACAAGTACTGCCCGCGTTGCCGCAAGCACACCCCGCACCGCGAGACCCGCTGACGCCTGTCTTCTAGGTAGAGCGCGACGCTGATCGGCGCTCCGAACGCCCCGCCCCCGCCACTGAATTCCAGATGGCCGGGAGGCGGGGCGTTCGTCATTTGCCGAGACGTGACCGAGGTGACGGTTCGGCCGACGTGGGTGACTTCTCGGCTGGCCACTAGAGTTGCCCGCATGGCAGTTGATGGGTCGCTCGTAGGGCGCGCGTTTCCTCCGACCAGGCCCTATCGGGTCACCGACGAGAAGGTGCGGGAGTTCGCTGCCGCCACCGGTGTGGGCTGGGAGAGCGGGGACCCGGTTCCGGCGACGTTCCCGATCGTGCTCGCCTTCGACGCGATGAACGCCTTCCTGGACGACGTCCAGGTCGAGCTGTCGCGGATCGTGCACGGCGAGCAGAAGTTCTCGTACGCCCGGCCGATCGCACCGGGGGACGTGCTGGTCGCGACCCTGAGCGTCGCCTCGCTGCGGCAGATCGGCGGCAACGACATCATCGGAACGGTCTCGGAGATCACCGACGAATCCGGGGCGGTCGTCTGCACCACCTCGGCCACCCTGGTCCACCGAGCGGCGGAGGTCGCGTGATGGCACTTGAAGCAGGCGCCGAGCTGGCCCCGAAGACCTACCCCATCACCCGGGCGTCGCTGGTGCGCTACGCCGGTGCGAGCGGTGACTTCAACCCGATCCACTGGTCCGACCGGATCGCCACCGCCGTCGGCCTCCCCGGCGTGATCGCGCACGGCATGTTCACCATGGCCCTGGTCGCCCGAGCGGTCTCGGAGTGGACCGACGGTGCCGAGGTCGTCGACTTCGGCGCCAAGTTCACCAACCCGGTCGTCGTGCCCGATGACGACGAGGGCACCTCGGTGACGATCAGCGGCACCGTGAAGTCGGTCGAGGACGGGCTGGCGACGATCGCCCTGACCGTCCTCTCCGGCGACCAGAAGGTCCTCGGCATGCCGAAGGTCTCCGTACGTGTCTGAAAAGCTCTCCGACTACACCACCTTCCATCTCGGCGGCCCGGCGGCGGAGTTCGTCACCGCGACCACCGAGGCCGAGATCGTCGAGGCCGTGACCGCGGCCGATGAGGACGGGAAGGACGTGCTCGTCCTCGGCGGCGGCAGCAACCTCGTGGTCGCCGACGCCGGCTTCCCGGGCACCGTCATCAAGCTGGCGACCACTGGCGTCGCGGCGGAGCCGGTCGAGGGTGGCGTACGCGTCACTGTGGCTGCCGGCGAGACATGGGACGACTTCGTGACGACCGCCGTCGACAAGGGCTGGAGCGGCGTCGAGGCGCTCTCCGGCATCCCCGGCAGCGCCGGCGCGACCCCGATCCAGAACGTCGGGGCGTACGGCCAGGACGT
The DNA here is from genome assembly GCF_040608935.1 of Nocardioides sp. NPDC004968. Lineage (NCBI taxonomy): Bacteria > Bacillati > Actinomycetota > Actinomycetes > Propionibacteriales > Nocardioidaceae > Nocardioides > Nocardioides sp. NPDC004968. The sequence continues at coordinate 62,955 of NZ_JBEXJF010000011.1, read as the reverse complement.
CTCCCAGACCATCACCTCGGTCAAGGTGTTCGACCGCGAGCTTCGCGAAGTGCGGAGCTTCACCGCCGGGGAGTGTGGGTTCGGCTATCGGTGGTCGCGGTTCAAGGGCGTTCCCGGGCGTTACGTGGTCCTCGAGGTCACCTTCCGGCTCGGCACCGACGGCGAGACCGGCTCCCCGATCGCGTACGCCCAGCTCGCCGGCGCGCTCGGCGTCGAGCAGGGCACCCGGGTGCCGTCCAAGCAGATCCGCGAGGCCGTCCTGTCCCTGCGCCGCAGCAAGGGCATGGTCATCGACGAGGCCGACCACGACACCTGGTCGGCGGGCTCCTTCTTCACCAACCCCGTGGTCGCCCCCGAGGACGTGCCCGAGGGCGCTCCGGCGTACCCCCAGCCCGACGGCACGGTGAAGACCTCCGCCGCCTGGCTCATCGACCACGCCGGCTTCAAGAAGGGCCACGGGAACCAGAAGGTGTCCCTCTCCACGAAGCACACCCTCGCCCTCACCAACCGCGGCGGGGGCACGACCGAGGACCTGCTCGCCCTGGCGAGAGAGGTACGCGACGGGGTCGAGGCGGCGTACGGGATCGTGCTCGTCAACGAGCCCGTCATGCTCGGCGTGGAGCTCTAGGAGCGACCAGCCCGGACTCGTAGGCGAACACGACGAGCTGAGCGCGGTCGCGCGCGTGCAGCTTGGTCATCGCCCGGTTGATGTGGGTCTTGGCGGTCAGCACGCTGATCACCATGGCCTCGGCGACCTGGTCGTTGGTCATGCCGCGGGCGACCAGGGTGACCGCCTCGCGCTCCCGGTTGGTCAGCTCGGCGAGCCCGAGGGGAGCGTCGGCAGGGGAGGGCTGGCTGACGTAGTGGTCGATCAGCGCGCGGGTGACCGACGGCGCGAGCAGGGCGTCGCCACGTGCGGCGACGCGCACCGCGTGCACGAAGTCCTCCGGCTGGACGTCCTTGACGAGGAACCCGGCAGCGCCGGCGCGCAGTGCTTCGAGGACGTACTCGTCCATGCCGTAGTTGGTCAGGATCACGACGTGCACGTCAGCGAGCGCCGGGTCGGCGGCGATCCGCCGGGTGGCCTCGAGACCGTCGGCCACGGGCATCTGGATGTCGACCATCGCCACGTCGGGCAGGTGCTCGCGGGCGAGCGCCACCGCCTCGATGCCGTCGGCGGCCTCGGCGACCACCTCGATGTCGTCCTCGATGTCGAGGAGGGCCCGGAAACCGCTGCGGATGAGTGGCTGGTCGTCGACCAGGAGCACCCGGATCACGACGTACGCTCCACCGGCAGCCGTGCCTCGACCATGAAACCGCCCTCCTCGCGAGGCTGCGCCTGCAGCTGACCTCCGAGGGCGGAGACCCGCTCCCGCATCCCGAGCAGCCCGATGCCGGGCACGGTCGTCGCCGGGGCGCCGGTGCCGTTGTCCTCGACCCGGATCCCGAGCGAGTCGGGCCGGTGGTCGATGTGGACCGCCGCGGTCGTCGCCGCGGCGTGGCGGGTCACGTTGGTCAGCGCCTCCTGGACGATCCGGTACGCCGTCCGGCCCACCGCGACCGGCACCGCGCCGGGCTGTCCGTCGACGGTCAGCGTGACGTCCAGCCCGGTGGACCCGGCGGATCCCACCAGGTCGCGTACGTCCTCGAGCCCCCGCGGCGGGTTCGGATCGTCGTCGCGCAGCGCGGTCAGCGTGGCCCGCAGTTCGCGGGCAGCCTCGCGCCCGGCCTCCCGGATCGCGAGCAGCGACTCAGGGACCTCCTCGCCACGTCGCTGGGCCACGTGGACCGCTGCCTCGGACTGGACCTTGATGACCGAGATCTGGTGGGTGAGGGAGTCGTGCAGCTCGCGGGCGATGTGCAGGCGCTCGTCGTCGGCCCGGCGCTGTGCCGCGGCCTCCCGGGTGCGCTCGGCCTCGTCGGCACGCCGCTCGGCCTGCCGCAGCGCCTCGCCGGCGGCGCCCGCCGCGATCAGCCAGGCGATCTCCAGGGCCCCGCGCGCCTGCTCGGAGGCGGCGCCGAGGTCACCCACGGAGGCGTACGCCACCAGGAACAGCCCGCTCTGCATCACCACCGCGGCCAGCACCGTGACCAGCCGGTGCCCCTCCCGTACGGCTGCGTAGACCGCGACCAGGAACGCGATCACCGCGACGTCGAACCCGAGTGCCTGGAAGGCCAGCCCGCACGCGCCGCTGGCGACCAGCACGGCGACCGGCGCCCGACGGCGGAACACCAGGACCAGACCGCTCGCGACCAGCGCGGCGTAGCCGAGAAGCTCGTTGCCGGAGCCGGGCTGGCCGCCGCTCAGTGCAGCCGCCAGCTGGGCCACAGCCACACCAGCGGCGATGACCCAGTCTCCGACCGTGATCCGCTGCCTGGCCATGCGAGCAGGATATGCCCGCGCCCGCCGCCCGGGAGTCCCTCTGACGCAGGAGATCCGGCTACCACGTACGCAGTAGCGACGGCCCCGAAGAGTCCACGTAGGCAGGACGACTCCGGCGTGCGTCGACGCGACGATCGAGTCATCCGATCGAACTCGACGAAGGAGCCCTCCATGTCCCTGAACGACGTACTCATCAGCGCCGCCGACCCTGACGTCGGCGCCTACACACGGACCACCGCCCGCCTGTGGGCGACGCTCGCCGCCTTCGTCGGCCTGGCGGGAGCGGTCGCCGGCGCGGTGGCGCTGGCCCGTGCCGTACGCGGCGTCGGCAACCATGGCCGCAACGGCGCCGTCGTGGCGCTCGGCTGCGGCACGATCGCCCTCGTCGTCGGCGTCGTCAACCTGTTCGTGGCCGACGGCGGACCCGGCACCGGCAACGGCGTGGTCGGCGGCGGCATGGCGATCGTCCTCGGCCTCGCCGGCCTCGTCCTCGGCGCTCTCGCGCTCAGGCGGGCTCGCGAAGCCGTCTAGCCCCGCTCGAGGAGGAGAAGGACCTCGTGGTGATCGGTGTTCGGGAACATGTCGAGCAGTCGCGCCGACACCGGTCGCAACGAGGGCATGTCGCGCAGGTCGCGGGCGAGGGTGTCGACGTTGCACGAGGAGTAGACGACGTGCTCGACCCCCGACTCCTCCAGCCACCCGGCGAGCGATGAGCCGATCCCGCGCCGCGGAGGGTTGACGATGACCAGGTCGGGCGCGGAGCCGGCCGAGAGGGCGTACGCAGCCGCATCCCCGGCCACCCAGCTGGTGCCCGGCAGCCCCAGCTCCGCGGCGGTCGAGGCGGCGGCTTCGATGGCCTGCTCGCTGGACTCCACACCGAGCACCTCCCGCCCGGGAGCGGCGACGTGCAGCCCGAAGCCGCCGACGCCGCAGTAGAGGTCCCAGACAGAGGTCGGCGCCGCCGAGGTGACCAGGTCGCGGGCATGGCGGTAGAGCGCGGCCGCGACATCGGTGTTGGTCTGGAAGAACGAGTGGGGGCGCAGCCGCAGGCCGATCCCGTTGACTTCCATCGTGAGCGCCTCGCGGGCGGTCAGGAAGATCTCCTCAGGCCCCTCGATGACGGCCTTGTGCTCCGGCTGGATGTTCACCGAGGCGACGCCGATCGGGAGGTCGTCCAGCAGAGCCGGAAGGTGCTTGCGCAGCCGGGCCAGCGCCTCGGTGGACCGCAGCACCCAGCGCACCATCAGCTCGCCGCCGGGCGCCTCGGTGACGATCACATGCTTGAGCTCGCCGCGCCGCTCCGGCACGGAGTAGGCGGTGAGCCGCGCGGTCGTGACGAACCGGGAGAGGACCGGCAGCGCGGCCTGCAGGCCAGGGGTGTGCAGCCCGCAGGCGAGCAGGTCCACCCCGAGACCGTCGTGCGACAGGATCCCCAGCGTCGGCGCCTCCACGGAGCCGGCGACGACCATCTTCGCCTTGTTGCGGAAACCGGCCTCCGGGCTGGAGACCGGTTCCTCCCAACGTACGTCACCGAGAGCCCCGGCGACCCGCCGCTGTTTCTGCGCGAGCTGGTCGGCGTACGCCATCTCCAGCCAGCGGCAGGAGCGGCAGGCGCCGGAGGTGAAGTAGCCGCAGTCCATCCGTCAGATTCGGCTGCTCAGCATCGCGTTGATGCTGTCGAACGTCGTGCTGTCGGTCTCGTTGGAGGCGACGACGATCATCACGATGATGAAGATGATGTAGGCGATCCAGAAGAGCATGTAGAGCGCCCCGAAGATCGTCCCGATGAGGCCGGTGATGAAACCGGCCTGCGCGTTGCCGCGCCCGCTGTAGGCAGCGGGGTTGGCGTCGATCTCGGCCATCACCCGCTTGCCCTTGACCCATCCGAAGGGTGCGACGAAGACGCCGATCCCGCCGCACATGACCGACAGGCACAGCCCGACGATCCCGAGGACCATCGCCGAGTTGGCCTCGGGATGCGGAGGGGGCTGCGGGAAGCCGTACGGCGCCGGTGCGGGCTGGTAGCCGGGCGGCGGCGTGTCCGTCATCTCAGAACTCGCTGTCGTAGGTCTCGTAGCCGCTGTCGTAGCCCGGGTCGTCGAACCCGCCGCTGACGCCGATGATGATGACGACGGCGATCAGCAGGATGCTCAGGACCAACAGGACGGTGCCGATGATGCCGAGGATGAAGCCCGCCTGCGCGTTGCCGCGGCCGGTCAGAGCACCGGCCGACGCGTCGATCCGCTTCTTGGCGGAGAGACCCATGAACAGGGCGAACGGCGAGAGGACGATGGGGAGACCACAGAGGAACGACCCCACGAGCCCGACGATCCCGAGGACCATCGCCGTGGTCGCCCCCGAGTCCGGGGTGCCGACCGGACCGGCGTACGCAGCCGGAGCACCGTAGGGCGCCTGGCCGTAGCCCGGCTGACCACCGTAGTTCGGCTGACCACCGTAAGCCGGCGGAGGCGTCCCGTAGCCAGGGGTCGGAGCCGGCGGGACCGGCGGCTTCTGGTCGAAGGTCGCGCCGCCGTAGGGGTTCGAGGGCTGCTCACCGTAGGTCTGGCCGTACATCGGCTGGGTCGGCGCAGGCGGCGTCGACGCAGGCGGAGTCGCCACCTGGGTCTCGTCGGCCTGGGTCGGCTCGGTGGGAGTCGGCTCGGACGGGGTCGGCGGAGGCGGGGTGGAGGCGTCGGCCGGCTTGTTGGGATCGGGCTGATCGTCGGACGGGTTCGTCATGGCCGACATTCTGTCTTAACTTGCCGGATCCGTGGATTGCGAGGGCGTGTTGAGCCAGTCGTCGATCTCGACGAGCAGACCCTTCTTCGTGGACTCGGGCGCGGTCGAGGCGGTGATCGACATCCGTGCCAGGTCGGCGAGGGTCTCGTCGGTGAGCTCGTGAGCGGCCCGCATGGTGGCGTACTGCGCCGCCAGCCGGGACCCGAACAGCAGCGGGTCATCGGCTCCCAGAGCCACCGTCGCACCCGCGTCGAGCAGCTGCGGCAGCGGCACCGAGGTCAGGTCGGAGTAGACGCCGAGCGACACGTTGGAGGTCGGGCAGACCTCCAGCGCGACGCCCGCGCGCACGATCTCGTCGAGCAGCGCCGGATCCTCGGCAGCGCGTACGCCGTGACCTAACCGGGTCGCGTGCAGCGACCGCAGCACGGTGCGGATGTGCTCGGGACCGCGCAGCTCGCCACCGTGCGGCATCAGCCGCAGACCGGCCCGCTCGGCGATCTGGAAGGCGTGGTCGAACTCCTCGGTCCGCCCGCGCCGCTCGTCGTTGGAGAGCCCGAAGCCGACCACGCCGTGGTCGACGTACTGCGCGGCCAGGCGCGCCAGCGTGCGCGCGTCCATCGGGTGCCGGGTGCGGTTGGAGGCGATGATCACCGCGATCCCGAGCCCGGTCGCCCGCTCCGCGTCGCCGACGGCCGAGAGCACCAGGTCGGTGAAGGCCGTGATCCCGCCGAACTTCGCCGCATAGCCCGACGGGTCGACCTGGATCTCGAGCCACCTGCCGCCGTCGCGTACGTCGTCCTCGGCGACCTCCATGACCAGCCGCCGGATGTCCGCCTCGGTGCGCAGCACCGAGCGCGCGACGTCGTAGAGACGCTGGAACCTGAACCAGCCCTTCTCGTCGGCCGCGCTCAGCGTCGGCGGCCAGTCCGCGACCAGCTGCTCGGGCAGCCGGATCCCGTCGCGGGTGGCCAGCTCGAGCAGGGTCTCGTGGCGCATCGCACCCGTGAAGTGCAGGTGCAGATGCGCCTTCGGCAGCGTACGTAGGTCGCGTCGGGCCTCGACAGAAACAGAAGTCACGCGAGCAGCTTCTCCGCAGCGGCCAGCTTCACGCACACCGTGACGACCTCCATGGCCCCGCTGACCTGCTCCAACGGCGGGAAGGACGGGGCCAGCCGGATGTTGGTGTCCTCCGGGTCGACCTTGCCGGGGAACGCCGAACCGGCCGGGGTCAGTGCGACGCCGGCACCCTTGGCCAGCTCGATCACCCGGGTCGCGGTGCCCGGGAGCACGTCGAGGCTGACGAAGTAGCCGCCGGCGGGCTTGGTCCAGGTCGCCACGCCGAGCGCGCCGAGCTGGTCGGTGAGCGCGTCCTCGACGGCCGCGAACCGCGGCGCGAGCAGCTCGCGGTGCTTGGCCATGTGCTCGCGTACGCCGGTGGCCGAGCCGAAGAACTCCGCGTGCCGCAGGTGGTTGACCTTGTCGGGGCCGATCGCGCCGTGGCTGAGGTGGTCCAGCCACCAGGCGACGTTCTCCTTCGAGCCGCCGAAGAAGCCGACGCCGGCGCCGGCGTAGGTGACCTTGGAGGTCGAGGCGAAGACCAGCGGACGGTGGGGGTTGCCGGCCGCGTTGGCCAGAGAGACGACGTCGGCGGTCTTGGTCTCGGCCGGGGTCAGGTGGTGCAGCGCGTAGGCGTTGTCCCAGAAGATCTTGAAGTCGGGGGCCGCGGTCGGCATCGAGGTTAGCCGCTCGGCGATCTCCTGCGAGGTGGTGTCGCCGGTCGGGTTGCCGTAGGTCGGGACCAGCCACATGCCCTTGATCGTGGGGTCGTCCTTGACCAGCGCGGCGACGGCGTCGGCATCGGGTCCGTCGGCGTGCATCGGCACGGTCACCATCTCGATCCCGAACCACTCCAGGAGCGTGAAGTGGCGGTCGTAACCCGGCACCGGGCAGACGAACTTGACCGTCTCCTCCTGGCCCCACGGCCGCTCGCTGTCGACGCCACCGTGAAGCCACAGGTACATCAGCGTGTCGCGCATCATCGTGAGGCTCGAGTTGCCGCCGGCGATGAGCTGGTCGGTGTCCAGGCCGAGCAGCTCGGCGTAGATCTCGCGGATCTCGATGCCGCCGGCCAGGCCGCCGTAGTTGCGCGTGTCGGTGCCGTCCGGGGCGGTCGTCGTCTTGGGGAGATGGAGCAGGCCGTCGGAGAGGTTGAGCTGGTCCGCGGAGGGCTTCCCCCGGGTCAGGTCCAGCTTCAGGCCCTTGGCCACCAAGTTGTCGTACGCCGTGCGCTGCTCCGTTGCGAACGCTTCGAGTTCCTCGCGCGAGAGCTCGGCGAGGGGACGGGGATCTGAGGTCATGTCAGCCATCCTATGGGTCGGTGCACCCCGGTTTTGACCCCCTCGTTTTGGAGGGCCAATTGCCCAGTGCGTAGACTCACCGTTGGTGGTCTTCCCACATGGTTAGCCGCGCCCTCAACCGCGCGTCTGATGCAGACCTCCGTAGGGCACTAGCTCAACTGGCAGAGCATCGGTCTCCAAAACCGAAGGTTGGGGGTTCAAGTCCCTCGTGCCCTGCAAAGCCGGACCAGCGATGGAAACGTTTTCGAGAGAAGGTGGCGGCGTGACGGACAGCAAGGCAGTCCCGACTCCGAACGACAAGAAGACGGAGAAGCGCACCAGTCTCCCGACGTTCTACCGCCAGGTCGTGGCCGAGCTCCGCAAGGTCGTCTGGCCGACGCAGCAGCAGCTCACGACGTACTTCATCGTGGTTCTGGTCTTCGTCCTGGTCATGATGGCGATCGTCGCGGGCCTTGACCTCGGGTTCGGCAAGTTGATGTTCTGGGTGTTCGGCGGCCGCGACGCGTGATCGCGTGGGCCCCGGCCCGCGGAACACACCCGATACACACAATCAACGGTTTGGAGCAGGACGTGTCTGAGCAGGACTACACCGAGGAGACCGAGGTCCTCGAGACGGCCGAGGCCGCCTCCGACGTGCCTGCAGAGGCTGAGCTCGACGAGGCCGACGAGTCCGCTGACGCTGTCGAGTCCGAGGACTCCTTCGACGAGATCGTCGAGGGCGAGACCCCCGAGGCCGCTGAGGACGACCCGCTCGAGGCGTTCCGCCGTGAGCTGTGGGCGAAGCCGGGCGACTGGTTCGTGATCCACACCTACTCCGGCATGGAGAACCGGGTGAAGTCCAACCTGGAGAACCGCATCGTCTCCCTCAACATGGAGGACTACATCCACGAGATCGTGGTCCCCACCGAGGAGGTCCCGGAGATCAAGAACGGCCAGCGCAAGATGGTCAAGCGCACCGTTCTCCCGGGTTACGTGCTGGTCCGGATGGACCTCACCGACGAGTCCTGGGCCGCCGTACGCCACACCCCGTCGGTCACCGGCTTCGTCGGCCACAGCCACCAGCCGGTCCCGCTGTCGATGACCGAGGTCGAGAACATGCTCGCCCCCGCCGTCGTCGCCCAGGCCGAGGCCGAGGCTGCCGCCGCCGGTGACGCTGCGACCGCCACCTCCGGCTCCACCGGCACCGCCAAGAAGCCCGTCGAGGTCGTCGACTTCGCCGAGGGCGACTCGGTCACCGTCGTCGACGGCCCCTTCGCCACGCTTCACGCGACCATCACCGAGCTCAACGCCGAGTCCCAGCGCGTCAAGGCGCTCGTCGAGATCTTCGGCCGCGAGACTCCGGTCGAGCTCAGCTTCAACCAGATTGAAAAAGTCTGAGCGGGTCGAGACCCACTTTCCCGTAGCAATCAGGCTCCTTGCCCGCACCCGCGAGCAAGGAGCCTGATGCGTTTTGCAGCTGAGCGAAGGTCAGGCAGGCGTCTGCAAGGTCGAGAGCTCCTGCGGATCGTCGGCAGCCGGCATCAGGACGAGAGTCTCCAGGTCCCGTACGACGGCGGCAGGCGTGAGAGGTGACGGCAGCAGCAGCACGTCGATGAGGCCGTCGACCGAGTTGTCGACGGTGAACCGAGCGGCAGCGTTGATCCTGACGAGCTCGTTGACCTCGCCCTGGGCGGCGGCGGCGCGGACGCCTTGCGCCAGCGCAGCGGGGTCGTCGGGGGCGACCAGCGTGATCGAGCCACAGTCGGTCTCGGGGAGACCGCCGTCGTCGGAGGCGACGACGCGACAGCCGGAGTGCTGGGCCTCGATCGAGACGATGCCGAAGGTCTCGTGCCAGTACTGGCTGTTGGAGGGCATGACGATGATGTCGTGCTGGGCCATCAACGTGGCCATCGCGCGCGAGGTGGTCCGCCGGGGCACGAGCCGAACGCTGGGATGCGCTTCGAGGACCCGCTCGATGTTGCGGCCCTGCGGCTTGTCGGAGCCGGCGGTCGTGGCCGTGCAGGTGAAGGCCCGCTCCTGGCCGACCGGGTCCAGGTCGAGCATCGCCAGCAACGTGTAGATCCCCTTCTCCGGGCTCAGCCGGCCCGCGTAGAGGATGCGAATCCCGGCCTCGTCGGCCGGCGGGCGGACCTCGGTGCTGAAGCACGCCTCGGCGTAGGGGTAGACGATGCTGATGGTGTCGATGTCGACGTCGAGGAACTCGGCCCACAACTGCGCGGAGAACCGGCTGGTCGCGATCAGCGACCGGTCCTGCATGGTGGCCGCGATGCGGGTCCGGTCGACGGCGTCTCCTGGTGGTGGCACATGCAGCATCTGGTACGCCGGTCGCCTGGTCACCACGACGGGGAACTCGGCGACGAAGATCACGACCCCGTCCAGCTCGCCGACGTCCGCGACGCTCGCCATCGAGAGGAAGGGGATGTCCGCGAACTCGTCGCGTCCGTCCGTCATCCCGACACCGATGGTGACGACGTGGGCATTGATGCCGCGGCGATTGAGCTCGCGGACATGGCCGATCGTGTAGTTCTCGGTGCCCCCGGTTCCTGCCGGCAGCGGCTGGTGCGGGTTCCAGACGAAGTAGATGTTTCCGACTGTCTTCGGACGATTGTCGAGATACGAAGGCATCTGCCCACTGTCTGCGGGTTGCTGCCGACACCGCTGCCGTGTGCCCCCCGCGATGTCCGCGTCGAGCGGCAGGTGTCCTGCAGTCTTGGCCCCAGCCTAACCGCCGGGCCCTCACCTCACGTAGACGCGGACTTCCCAGGGCTCCAGCCGATCGGGATCGATCCTGCTCCGGGGGTAGTTGGCCAGCACCAGCTCACGAGCCACCGGGTCGTCGCGGTCGACGGAGACCGGCAGGTCGGACAGATTCGCATGGACGGTGAGGGTCACGTCACCCAGCTGGCGCCGGAAGGCGTAGATCTGGTCACGGCCGGTGTCGATGGCGGCGAAGTGCCCGTCCACCACGACCGGCAAGCGGTGCCGCAGTGCGATCAGGGCGCGGTAGTACTCATAGACCGAGCCCGGCGCGCCACGCTGTGCGTCGACGTTCAACCAGCTGTGGTTGGGATTGACCCCGATCCAGGGGCTCCCGGTCGTGAAGCCGGCCCCCGACTCGGCGCTCCACTGCATCGGCGTACGCGCGTTGTCCCGGCTCCGGCGTCGCAGGGTGTCCAGCGCGACGGCGGCGTCCACGCGGTGCGTACCGACCGCTCTCGCGTAGTAGTCGAGCGACTCGACGTCCCGGAAGTCGTCGATGCCGGTGAACCGGGTGTTGGTCATCCCGATCTCCTCGCCCTGGAAGACGTACGGCGTGCCCCGGTGCAGATGCAGCACCGTGGCCAGGGCGGTGGCCGACTCGCGCCAGTACATCGTGTCGTTGCCGTAGCGGGAGACGACCCTGGGCTGGTCGTGGTTGTTCCAGTAGAGGCTGTTCCAGCCGGTGTCGCCGAGGGCGGTCTGCCACTTCGCGAGCGTGTCCCGCAGGTCTTTCACGCTCATTCGTCGTTGGGTCCACTTGTCGCCGTCCGCGTCGAGGGTGACGTGCTCGTACTGGAACACCATGGCGAGTTGGCCGTGCACCTGGTCGGTGAACTCCCGGGCCTGCTCGGGTGTGACCCCTGGCATCTCACCCACGGTGAGGTAGCTGCTCGGCCGCGAGTCGAAGACCCGGCGCTTCATCTCGGACAGATAGTCGCGGATCCGCGGACCATGGCTGAAGTACGGCATCCCGTCGCCGTAGCCGTCGCGGTTGAGCGGCGCGTCGGGGAGCCGTGGATCCTTGGAGATGAAGTTGATGACGTCCATCCGGAAGCCATCGATGCCGCGGTCGAGCCACCAGTTCATCATGGTGAAGACCGCCTCGCGGGTGTCCGGGTTGTCCCAGTTCAGGTCCGGCTGGGACCGAGCGAACAGGTGCAGGTAGTACTGGCCTCGCTCCGGCACCCACTCCCATGCGGACCCGCCGAAGGATGCACCCCAGTTGTTCGGTTCCGACCCGGGCTCACCGGGCACCGTCCCCGGCCGGGCATCCCGCCAGAAGTACCACTCGGAGGTGGCCGTCTCACGCGAGCCGCGCGAGGCGAGGAACCAGGGGTGCTGGTCCGAGGTGTGGTTGACGACGAGGTCCATGATCAGCCTCATGCCCCGCAGATGGACCGCGGCGAGCAGCCGGTCGAGGTCCTCCAGGGTGCCGAAGAGCGGGTCGACGTCCTGGTAGTCGCTGACGTCGTAGCCGTTGTCCTCCTGAGGCGAGCGGTAGACCGGGGACAGCCAGATGACATCGATCCCCAGCTCCTGGAGGTAGTCCAGGTGTTCCAGGATGCCCGGAAGGTCACCGATGCCGTCGTCGTCGGAATCGGCGAAGCTGCGGACGTAGATCTGGTAGACCACCGCCGACTTCCACCACGCTTCGTTGCCCGAGGCCGACCGAGACGCGCCGAGTGCGGCCATGTGCCACCGCCTCGGGTTTGCCACCATGCCAGTGTCGAGAATGACCTGGACGACTGTGGCCCTGCTTCGAGCCTATCCGAATGCCAAGTGCGCATTCGAGGTCGGAAAGGAAGCCTTACGGCAGCGTCTTGATCAGCCACTCGACGTACCCGGTGATGTCGGTGACGACTCCGGGGACGGCGGCGTTGGCCTGGGTGACGGTCTTGCCGAGCAGCCGGATGCTGCAGGAGTCGACGGCTCGGTTGGTGTCCCAACCGTCGGCGAGGTCGGGGAAGCGGGAGGACAGCTCGGCGGCACAGATGCCGCGGCGCTCGGAGATCGAGGCCCAGCTGCCGTCATCGGTCGGGGTGGGGCTGGGGCTCGGGGCCGTCGAGGGGGTCGGGCTCGGCTTGTTCGAGGGCCGGGCGCCCGAGCTCGGCTTCGGGGTGACGGCGGGGGGCTTCTTCTTCCCGGGCTTCTGGTCGGCCTTCTTCGCCGCACTCTGCCCCGGGCGGCCTGGTTTCGGCTCGGCGTGCGCGGGCGCGGCGGCGAGCTCGATGTCGTCACCGCCGTAGGGGCTGTCGGCGTAGCCCTTGGCGATCTTCAGGACGGTGGAGACGTACGCCTCGCTGCGGTTGTAGCGAGTGAGCGAGGCCTGCTTCCCCGCATCGGTGGAGACGTCCTCGTCACCGGAGCAGAGGTAGACGGCGGCGGCGAGGGCGGCGTCGTCGATGTCCTGCGGGTCGCGTACGCCGTCGCCGTCTCCGTCGACGGCGACCAACGGCCAGGTGGAGGGGATGAACTGCATCGGCCCGACAGCCCGGTCGCCACTGGTGAGCTTGTCGACGGCACCGGCGTCGGTGTCGGGTGCGGGGTCGCCGGCGGGAGCGGTCAGTGCGGGACCGTAGATCGGAGGCGTGGCCTTGCCCGAGTCGTCGAGCCGACTGCTCTTCAGACGCCCGTGGTCGGACTCGACCATCCCGACGGCGGCGAGCAGCGTCCAGTCGAGGGCACAGGCCCGGTCGGCAGTGGTGACGACGGCGGCCGCACGCTGGTAGGCGGCCAGTGCCGACATCGGGATGTCGCTTCCCTGCGCCATCGCGACGGCGATCGTGCCGGTTCGGGCGCCCTTGCGAGCTCCTTGAGCGGGCGCGGGCTCGGTGACGCTCGCGGGCTGGTCGATCGCCGACGTCACCAGCGTCTCGCCACCGGGCAGCGTCACGGGTTCGACCGGATCGAACCCGGTGCCGGTGGCAGCGGCGGTCCACCCCGCCGAGAGCGCGGCCAGCGGCACGAGCGCGGCGAACATGGACAGACGTCGGTTGAACAATTCAGCTCCCTTTGTAAATCCCTGGGGGAGTATGCCAAGGGGAGTGGTGGTCGTCACTCAGGGGGTCTCACTCAGTGGGCCGCCTCCGCTGATTTCGTGAAGCCGGACGGATCACGGACAATTGACCAGTTGCGAGAGCAACACAGCAGGTGGCAGAGGCCACAACGTACAAGCGGCTTCGTCATGACCACGAGAAGGAAGAGATTTCAAGAATGCCTCCGAAGAAGAAGATCGCAGCGCTCGTCAAGGTGCAGCTGCAGGCCGGTGCCGCGACCCCGGCCCCGCCCGTCGGTACCGCGCTCGGTCCGCACGGCGTCAACATCATGGAGTTCTGCAAGGCGTACAACGCCCAGACCGAAGCCATGCGCGGCAACGTGATCCCCGTCGAGATCACCATCTACGAGGACCGCAGCTTCACCTTCATCACCAAGACCCCGCCGGCCGCCGAGCTGATCAAGAAGGCCGCCGGTCTGAAGAAGGGTTCGTCCGTCCCGCACAAGGACAAGGTCGGCAAGCTGACCAAGGACCAGGTGCGCGAGATCGCGACCACCAAGATGCCCGACCTCAACGCGGAGGACATCGACGCCGCGATGAAGATCGTCGAGGGCACCGCCCGCTCCATGGGCGTCACCACCGACTGACCGTGGGAGAGCCGCGCTGGCTCGCTAACCACATCTCCTCTTAACCCTTAAGGAATTCACCATGCAGCGCAGCAAGACCTACCGCGCGGCGGAAGAGACGTTCGACAAGAACGAGCTCTACGCCCCGCTGGCCGCGATCAAGATCGCCAAGTCCTCCAGCAAGAAGAAGTTCGACGAGACCGTTGACGTCGTCATGCGTCTCGGCGTCGACCCCCGCAAGGCCGACCAGATGGTGCGCGGCACCGTCAGCCTGCCCCACGGCACCGGTAAGACGATGCGCGTCATCGTCTTCGCCGCTGCTCCGGACAAGGCCGAGGCCGCTCGCGAGGCCGGCGCGGACGTCGTCGGTGGCGACGACCTCATCGAGAAGGTCTCCGGTGGCTGGCTCGACTTCGACGCCGTCGTCGCGACCCCCGACATGATGGGCAAGGTCGGCCGCCTCGGCCGCGTGCTCGGCCCCCGTGGCCTCATGCCGAACCCGAAGACCGGCACCGTCACCCCGGACCCCGGCAAGGCCGTGTCCGACATCAAGGGCGGCAAGATCGACTTCCGCGTCGACCGTCACGCCAACCTTCACTTCATCATCGGCAAGGCCTCCTTCTCCGAGGCCCAGCTCGCTGAGAACTACGCCGCTGCTCTCGAGGAGGTGCTTCGTCTGAAGCCGTCCTCCTCCAAGGGCCGCTACCTGAAGAAGGTCACCCTCTCGACCACCATGGGCCCCGGTGTCCAGGTCGACCCCAACCGCGTCAAGAACGTGGCGGGTGAGGACGAGAGCTGAGTCTCTCCGACCAACTCATCGAGCGCTGTCGCCCAGACCGGGCGGCGGCGCTCGATGCATTTGTGCGCTGCGTACGTCTTCTTTCTGTTCCTCTGTCACTGCCGGGCGAGGGTGCCAACCCCCTAGGTTCGGACGGTCGACGAAAGGAACATCGGTGCTCAGACTTCGTGCTCTCGTCCCGGTCCTTGCCGTAGCCCTGGTCGCGGCGGCGGGCGTCACCGCCGCGGCCGACCCGCCCGAACCGTCCGAACCGGTGGTCCGGACCGACAAGGGAGCGGTCGGCGGCGTTGCCCACGACGGCTTCCGAACCTTCCAGGGGATCCCGTACGCCGCCCCGCCGGTCGGCCGGCTCCGCTGGCGCGCCCCAGCGCCGGCCGATTCGTGGACAGGGGTGCGAGACGCCACCGAGCCGGGCAGCCAGTGTGCACAGGTGGCTCCGGCGTACGGAGGGGCGACGACCTACGACGAGGACTGTCTGTTCCTCAACGTGTTCGCCCCGGACCGGCCGACGAAGCGGAAGCTGCCGGTGATGGTGTGGTTCCACGGCGGCGGGAACACCACCGGCTCCAGCTCCGGCTACGACGCGAGCAAGCTCGCCGTCGAGGGTGACGTGGTGGTCGTGACGGTCAACTACCGCCTCGGCGCGATCGGCTGGCTGGCGCATCCCGGGTTGGACGGGACGTACGAGTCCGGCAACTACGGCCTGCTCGACCAGCAGGCTGCGCTGCGCTGGGTGCAGCGCAACATCGCCGCCTTCGGTGGCAACCGGGGCAACGTGACGATCTTCGGTGAGTCGGCCGGGTCGATCGACACCTGCGCCCAGATCGCCTCGCCGGCCGCCGCCGGACTGTTCCACAAGGCGATCCCGCAGAGCGGGAGCTGTGCGGCCGGCGCGCGCAGCGACGCGGGCTCCGCGGCCGAGGGCGAGCGGCTCGCCGCCGCGGTGGGCTGCGGCGACGCGGCTGACGTGGCCGCCTGCCTGCGGGCCACCCCCGTCAAGGAGCTGATCGAGGCCTTCGGCGCTGCCGGGCTCAACGCCGGACCTGTCGTCGGCGACCCGCGGGTGCTGCCGCGGACCTATCCCGAAGCCATCGACTCCGGAAGGTTCAACCGGGTGCCGGTGATGCACGGCTCGACCCTCGACGAGATGCGGCTCTACGTCGGGCTCGAGTATCCGCAGCCGATCACGGCGGAGAAGTACGAGCAGATCGTACGCAGCACCTACGGCCCCGCCGCCGATGCCGTCCTCGGCCTCTACCCGGCGAGCGCCTACGACGACCCGCGGCACGCCCTGGCAGCGATCCGTACAGACTCGGCCGGTGCACTGTCCACCTGCGCCCATCAGGATGCGTTCGCGAAGCTCGAGGCCGCCGGGGTGCCGGTCTTCGCCTACCAGTTCGCCGACCGGGGCGCACCGCCGCTGATCGACCTGCCGGGCTACGAGGAGGGCGCGGAGCACGCCACCGAGCTGACGTTCCTGTTCCCGGGGCTCCTGGGAGAGCTCGACGAAGGACAGCAGAGGCTGTCGGACACGATGGTCGCCTACTGGACCTCGTTCGCCCATCACGGTCGCCCGGTCGCGCCCGGTGCGCCTCGTTGGCCGACCTTCCGGGACTCTGGCGACGTACTCCAGCTGGCTCCTGGCGAGGCAGGGGTTCGCCCGGTGGACACGGCCGCGACGAGCCACTGTGGGTTCTGGGCCGCCGTTCTCGGTTGATGCACGATCTCACTACGATGGCCCGCCACCTCAAGGGGTAGCGGGCCATCGGTGGCCCAAGACACGTAGAGTGCCACGCATGAATCTGCGGAAGTTCGCTGCTGCCCTGACCGTTCCCGTCCTTGGCCTGGCGCTCGCCGCCTGCGGTGGCGGCGACGAGGGTGGCACCTCCCCGTCGGGTGCGAAGCTGGTCAAGGCCGACACCCTGACCATCTGCACGCACCTTCCCTACAAGCCGTTCGAGTTCAACGAGGGCGGCGAGGTCGTCGGCTTCGACATCGACGTGCTCAAGATCGCGGCCGACGCCGAGAAGCTCGAGACCGAGGTCGTCAACATCGGCTGGGAGACCATCGTCTCCGGCGAGGCCCTCAACTCCGGCAAGTGTGACGTCGCCGCCGGCGCGATGACGATCACCGAGGAGCGGGAGAACGTCATGGACTTCACCGAGCCCTACTTCGAGGCGACCCAGGCCCTGATGACCAAGAAGGGCGCGGGCTACGCGTCGCTCGACGACCTCGGCGGCAAGACCATCGCGGTCCAGGAGGCGACCACCGGCGCCGACTACGTCAAGGAGAACGCCCCCGAGGACACCAAGATCATCACGCTCGAGGACTCCGCGCTGATGATGCAGGCGGTCAAGTCCGGCAAGGCCGACGCGGGCGTCAACGACAACGGTCTGCTCTACGACTTCGTGAAGTCCAACTCGGACATGGAGATCACCAGCGAGTTCCAGACCGGTGAGGCGTACGGCTTCACGGTCAAGAAGGGCGGCAACGACAAGCTGCTCGACGCGCTCAACAAGGGCATCAACGACAAGGCTGCCTATGACGAGGTCTACAACAAGTGGTTCGGGGAGGCTGCCGCGCAGTGAGTAGCGCGGCCGTAGTTCCCAAGAAGCGGATGTCGCCGCGCAAACGCGCGGCGCTCGTCCGTTACATCCAGTACGCCATCTTGGTGCTGCTGGTCGTCGTCCTTGCCCTGATCGCCGACTGGGGTGAGATCAGGCGTGCGTTCCTTGACATCGACATCGCCTCGCAGCTGTTTCCCGATGTCATCCTGATCGCGCTCAAGAACACGATCATCTACACCGCCTGCGGGTTCGCCTTCGGTCTGGCGCTGGGCCTGGTCTTGGCGCTGATGCGGCTCTCGAGCGTGGGTCCGTACCGGTGGATCTCCACCGGCATCATCGAGCTCTTCCGTGGGCTGCCGGCGTTGGTCGTCTTCCTGGTGCTCGGCCTCGGCTTGCCCATCGCCTTCGGTGTGAACCTCGGCAACATCGTCACAGTGACGCTGGCGCTCGGTCTGGTCGGCGGCGCCTACATGGCTGAGACGATCCGCGCGGGCATCCAGGCGGTGCCGAAGGGGCAGTACGAAGCGGCCCGCACTCTGGGGATGACCCACACGCGCGCGATGGTCACGATCGTGATCCCGCAGGCGTTCCGCATCATCCTGCCGCCGTTGACCAACGAGCTGATCCTGCTCACCAAGGACTCTTCGCTGGTCTACATCCTCGGGATGTCGCTGGACGAGTACGAGCTGACCGCGTTCGGTCGCGAGAACATGAACGCCTTCGCCAACCTGACCCCGATGGTCACGATCGCGCTGTGCTACCTGCTGATCACGGTGCCGCTCTCGATCGTCGTACGCCGCATGGAAGCCAAGTCCGGGAAGGCCCGCTGATGACCCAGACCGAGACGACACCGGCTGCCGACCGCAGCGCGGCGGTGATCGACGTACAGCAGCTGCACAAGTACTTCGGTGACAACGAAGTGCTCAAGGGCATCGATTTCCACATCGCGCGGGGAGAGGTCGTCTGCGTGATCGGGCCCTCGGGCTCTGGGAAGTCGACGCTGCTGCGCTGCGTGAACCTCCTCGAGGAGCCGACCAGCGGCACGATCCTGGTCGACGGCGAGGAGATCACCGATCCGGACGCCGACGTGGACGGGCTGCGCGCCCGGATCGGGATGGTCTTCCAGCAGTTCAACCTGTTCCCGCACATGACCGTGTTGCGCAACCTGACGGTCTCGCAGCAGAAGGTGCTCAAGCGCGGTAAGGCCGAGTCGCTGGAGATCGCTCGGGCCAACCTGGAGAAGGTCGGGCTCTCGGACAAGGCCGACGCCTATCCGGCTCACCTCTCCGGTGGCCAGCAGCAGCGCGTCGCCATCGCCCGGGCGCTGTCGATGAATCCCGACATGATGCTCTTCGACGAGCCGACCTCCGCGCTGGACCCCGAGCTCGTCGGGGACGTTCTGGCGGTCATGAAGGACCTGGCTGCCGACGGTATGACCATGATGGTGGTGACCCACGAGATGAGCTTCGCCCGCGAGGTCGCCGACAAGGTCGTCTTCATGGACGGCGGCGTGATCATCGAGGAGGGCCTCCCCGCCGACGTCCTCGGCAACCCCCAGCACGAACGCACCCAGGCGTTCCTCGCCCGGGTGCTCTGAGGCGCGGATGCTCACCGAGTTGCCTCGGTGAGCATCCGGCCGCAGCTGGCGGTGATGGCTGCGAGGCCGAGACAGAGGCCCGCGCCGACGAGCCAGACCGTCGGAACCCCGTGCGACAACAGACCGGTCGCGACCATCGGCCCGATCGTCTGTGCGATCCCCCAGCAGGTCCCGTACGCCGCCAGATAGCCCGCTCGCGAGCCGTCGGTCGCCGCCAGGCCGGCCACGAGCGCGATCGGTGGGCCGAGCAGAAGCACCTCGCCGATGGCGACGATCGCGGAGCCGACCGCGAGGAGCGGCAGCGGTGCTGCGTACGCGATCACGGCGAAGCCGACGGCCATCAGGACCAGACCTGCGCGGATGAGCGTGAAGGGCCGGGCGGCGGCGCCACGGAGAAGGCGCTGGCCGGCGATCGTGACCAGCGCGGCGACCACGAGCAGCCAGCCGGTGGCCGCTGCGTCGTGCCCGCGGGCGGAGACGGTGAGGGGGAGAGCGATCGTGCTCAGGATCCATGCGGTGGCGAACCCGGTACCGAGCGCGAGCATCGTCAGGAGCCAGCGATCACGCCACGGGCTCGGCCCGGACCGCTGCTGGCGCCGACTCCGAGCCGTGGTGTCACGCACGAGGGCGAGGACGAGAACTGCAGCGCACAGACAGGTGAGCGCGTCGGCGACGAAGAGCAGGCGCAGGTCGATGCCGCCCACGAGGGCGGCCAGTGCTCCTGCCGCCACACCGGCGACCGCCATCGCAGCGCCATAGAGTCCGTAGGCCTGCGGCCGCCGCTCGACCTCCACCGACTCCGCGATCAGCGCCTGAGAGGCGGGCTCGTAGATCTCGTACGCCAGCCCGAGCAGCGTCGCGCCGATCAGTGCGCCGGCGATCCCAGGGGACGCGGCGATGACCAGCTGGGCCACCGCGCAGGCGACGAGGCCCACGACGATGGTCGGCCGGCGGCCCACCGTGTCGGCCATCCACCCGCCGAGGAGCCGCGAGGGGATGGTGGCGACACCGAAGGCCGTCACGACCGCACCGGCCGTGGCGAGGGAGGCCCCATGCACCTCGACCAGGGCGACCGCCATGAAGGCCATGGCGAACGAACCCAGCCGGTTGACCGCTCGGGCGATGACCAGCACGACGAGGGATCGCGGCCACCGTGTGCGTCCGTGACTGGTCAATGGTTGAATGACGGTCATGGAGGAGACGGTAGGACCCGAACTCGTGACTGGTCAAATACATTTCGACAGTCACGTGCATACGGTGACCGAGCAGGCCTGCAAACTCGTCAACGCGCTCACCCCTGGGCATGACGGCACCCACCCGGTGCAGCCGCCTCCGACCGGCCGGCGGGCGCAGGTAGTCAGCGACCTGCTGGCTCGTCCCGACTACCGACCCCAGGTCGAGGAAGGCGACGCCGACGGGATGGTCGCGCTCGCCGAGTCGCTGCGCGTCGTGTTCGAGGCAGCGGCCGGCGGCGACCTCGACACCGCCGCCACCGCGGTCAACGTGCTCATGCGCGAGATGGGCTCGGTACCACAGCTCGACCGGGCCCGCGGAGGAGGCTGGGCGCTGCACTTCCACGGACGCGATCCCGGCCTCGTCATCGGCTGGGGCGCGGGAATCGCCGCTGGCCTCGCGCTCGCGATCGGCTCCGACCTGGCCGGCCGCCTCGGCGTCTGCCAGGCCGGCCCGTGCGACCGCGTCTTCGTTGACACCTCCAAGAACGCCGGCCGCCGCTTCTGCTCCACCCGCTGCCAGAGCCGCGTGAAGGCCGCCGCCCACCGCGCCCGACAGAAGTAGTCCGGGACCTTCTGGTCCATCTACGGCCGAGTAATGGGCGGGAACGTCCCGGACTACCTTCTAGAGTTGCCGCGTGCGAACCGATCCCGGGGTTGACTGCTCTGCCGCGCTCGAGTGGGCCGAGGGAGTGTTGGGGGAACAGATCGATGACGTGCGACGCCTCTCCGGTGGCTGGACGTCGACCATGCTGGCGATCACCCCAAGGCTGCACGAGGCAGTCGTTCTCCGGCTGATGACCAACGAGCCGTGGCGTACGCACGGTGAGCCGCTCACCACCCGGGAGAGCGAGATCCAGCGGATGCTCGCGACCACGGAGGTGCCTGCGCCGCGGTCGCTCGCGCTCGACGCCACGGGGGACAGGTGCGGACACCCGGCGCATCTGATGACGCTGCTTCAGGGGGCGATCGAGCCGCAGCGGAGAGACGACGCTTCGCTCCTGCGGCTCGCCGAGTTGCTGGCGAGTATTCATGCGGTCGAGCCGACGATCGACGTACGCAGCTACCAGTCGTGGGCGTGGGAGGCGAAGTTCGTCGTCCCGGTGTGGGCCTCGGATGCAGGTCTGTGGGAGGACGCCTTTGCACTGCTGCGCGGCGAGCCACCGACGTACGATCCGTGCTTCATCCACCGGGATTTCCAGCCGCGCAACGTGCTGTGGGAGCGCGGCGAGATCAGCGGTGTCGTCGATTGGGTGGAGACGTCGATCGGGCCGGCCTGGCTGGACGTTGCCCACTGTGCGAGCAATCTCGCGATCCTGCACGGGACCGAGGTCGCGGACCGGTTCGCCGATGCGTACGCCACGACGACCGGTCGCCCGCCGCAGCCCTACTTCGACGTGATGGACATCGTCGGCTTCCTCCCGCCGCCCGGCAAGACGTCGTTCATCACCGATTCTGCCGACCTGGAGCGCCTGGAGGAGCGGCTCGCCACGGTCCTGTTGCGGTGCAAGTAGGGTCTGCGTCGTGCCAACGCCTGACGACTACTTCGTGACCCTCGGTGTGCTGCAGGCCGAGTTCGCGGCCGCGCTGAAGCAGGCCGACCCGGACGTGCCGGTTCCGTCCTGCGACGACTGGTCGATCGGCGACCTGGCCGATCACCTGGCCGGGGTGCACCACTGGGCGGCGGCGATGGCGCGCGACGAGGACGAGGCGCCGCTGCCGGTGCCGTTGGACCTGGTCGCGGCCTACGAGGAGCAGGCGGCCGGGCTGCGCGAGACGCTCTCGGCGCTGGGGCCGGAGGCGACCGGCCGGATCCTCAACGGGCTGACCGAGGACGGCCGTGGGCCGGTCTCGTTCTGGTTCCGGCGCCAGGTGCACGAGACCCTGGTCCACCTCTGGGACATCCGCACTGCGCTCGGGCTCGACGCACCCGAGGCGACTCCGGAGCTCTGGGCGGACACGGTCGACGAGGTGCTGACCGTGATGTACCCGCGGCAGATCGCACTGAAGCGCACGCGAAAGATCGTCACCCGCATCGAGCTGACCGCGACCGACATCGACCAGACCTGGGCGATCGGCGCTCCGAACGCGGTGCAGAAGGTGTTCGTCACCGGATCCGCTCGTGACCTGGCGCTGCTCCTCTGGGGTCGTACGACGCCCCGGTCCGCCGCGCTGACCGTCACCGGTGACGAGGCAGCCCTCGCCGAAGCGCTCTCACGTGCGCTCGTCCCCTAGTCGAGCCTGAAGCCGCGAACGGTCGGCATGGCCGGTCCAGTAGCCGACCCACACCGCTCCGGCGAGCGAGAAGAGCCCGAGCGCGACAGGGGCGGCGGCGATCGAGAAGACCGCGGCCAGACCGGAGACCAGGAGCGGTCCGCCGGTGCCGCCGAGGTCACCGCACAGCCGCCAGCCGCCGAGGAACTGGGCGCGTCCGTCCTCCGGTGCGGCATCGGCGCCGAGCGTCATCACGATCCCCGAGCCGAGGCCGTTGCCGACGGCGATCAGCGCCATCACCGCGCCCAGGCTGAGCGCATCGTGGGTGAGGGGGAGCAGCAGACACCCGATGCCGACGGCGAGCACCACTGGGATCGCCACGACCTGACGCCCGCGGTGGTCGAGCAGCCAGCCGCCGGGGAGGGTGAGCGCGATGTCGACCAGGGCCGCCCCGGCGAAGAGCAGCGAGACCACCGAGGCCTCGAGGTGGATGTGGTCGGCCCAGAGCGGGAGCAGGCCGGTGCGTACGGACCGGGAGATCCCGATGATCACCACCGCCACCCCGAGCGTGGCGAAGGTCCGGCGATGGGTCCACAACACGCTGCGTACGCTCAGATGCCCCTGCTCACGCGAGCGAGTCCGGCCGAGCTCGGGCATCCAGCCGCCGATCACCGCCGAGCACAGCGACGTCGCGGCCGCGAACAGGAAGACCACAGGGAGGCCGAAGGCATGGATGAGCCCGGCGCCGAGCAGGGGTCCGACGAAGACCCCGAGCCGGAACGAGCCGCCCAGCAGCGCCATCGCCCGCGCCCGGTGCGAGAGCGGGGTCGCGTCGATGAGGAAGCCCTGCCGCGCGATCAGGAACGCCGTCCAGCTCATCCCGCTCACGAACACGGCGATCGCGAGCACGGCGACCGAGCTGCTGAGGAAGGCCACGGTCATCGCGACCGCGTCGAGAGCCCCGGCGCCCATCAACGTCCGCCGCTCGCCGATCCGTGCCACCAACGACCCGGCGGGCAACGAGGTGGCCAGCGACCCGATCCCGAGCAGCGCGACCACGAACGCGGCGGTCGACGCGTCCGCCCCCAGGTCGGAGGCCCGAAGCGCCAGGACCGGCATCACCGCACCGTGTCCCATGGAGCTGACGATCGAGGGCGCGTACGCCACCAGCGCGATGTCTCGGAACCGGAACTCCGTCGTCGTCTCCGTCGTCACCCCTTTACTCTGCCCGATTCGTTACCGAGGCTCACTATTTGTACGCCGACCGAGACGTCACGCCCGTCGACTGAGGCGTCACTCAGGTCGCTCGAGACGTCACCTAGGTCGGCCGAATCGGCAACGAGGTGCCCACTCGGCCGACGCGAGTGACGCCTCGGCGGGGGATCGTCACCAGCGGGAGTGGATGGCCTCGCGGAAGTGGGTGTCGTAGATCTGGCGTACGCCGGAGAGCAGCTCGTCGGAGAGCGCGGGCAGCGAGCCGGCGGCGGAGTTGGCGTGGGCCTGGGACGTGTTGCGGGCACCGGGGATGACGGTGGTGACGCCGGGCTGCTGAGCGACCCAGGCGAGGGCGACCTGCGCGGGCGTCGCGCCCTCGGGGCCGTGCTCGGCAGCCAGGGCGGCGAACTCCTGGGCGGCCTTGACCCCGGTGGCGTAGTCGACGCCGGAGAAGGTCTCGCCGACGTCGAAGGCCTCGCCGTGGCGGTTGTAGGTGCGGTGGTCGTCGGCGGCGAAGGTGGTCGACTCCGAGTAGCGACCTGACAGCAGTCCGGAGGCCAGCGGCACCCGCGCGATGATCCCGACGCCGGCCTCCGCGGCCGCCGGAAGCACCAGATCCAGCGGCTTGAGCCGGAACGCGTTCAGGATGATCTGGACGGACGCCACGTTGGGCCTCGCGATCGCTGCCAGGGCCTGGTCGCAGGTCTCCACGCTGACGCCGTACGCAGCGATCACCCCTTCCGAGACCAGGGTGTCCAGCGCGTCATAGGTGGCCGAGGACTCGATCGTCTCCGTCGGCGGGCAGTGCAACTGCACCAGGTCGATCGTGTCGACCCCGAGGTTGGTGCGCGAGCGGTCCAGCCACTCGCGGAACGCGGCGAGCGTGTAGTTCGAGGGCACCTGGTCCACCCGGCGCCCCATCTTCGTGGCCACGAAGATCCCGTCGTGCGACCGCAGGAACCGCCCGATCACCTGCTCGCTCCGGCCGTCCCCGTAGACGTCGGCGGTGTCGAGGAAGGTCACCCCGTCGCCCCCCGCGGCCTCGAGCACCGCCAGGGCGTCCGACTCGCTGACCTCGCCCCAGTCGGCGCCGAGCTGCCAGGTGCCGAGACCGATGACCGACGCCGAGCGACCGATCCTTCCGAAGGTGTGGCTCTCCATGCCGCAAACGTACTGCCCGCCGATTTGGCGGCACCCCGCGGCGTACGCATAATTGTTGTCTGAAACCAGAGACCGCCGGTTGTCAGGTGCGCATGCACTCGATCGAAGGTTCCGCAGGATGCGGACGGCCAGCGTAGGTGAAGAGCAAGACGAGATCGTACGTCACGCCCTGAGCCTGCGCTCGGGGCGTTTGTCATGCAGGGCCCTCGCCGGTGGGATCGATTCCCGGAAGAAGGAGACCCATGGCGCGGGCTGAAAGGCAGGCTGCCGTCGCGGAGATCGCTGAGAAGTTCAGCGCCTCGAGCGGCGCCCTGCTCACCGAGTACCGTGGTCTCACCGTCGGCGAGCTGAAGACTCTTCGCCGCTCGCTCGGTGAGAACGCCAACTATGGCGTGGTCAAGAACACGCTGACCAAGATCGCCGCCAAGCAGAGCGGCATCGAGGGTTTCGACGACCTGCTGACCGGCCCGACCGCGATCGCCTTCATCCAGGGTGACGTCGTTGAGGCGGCCAAGGGTCTGCGTGACTTTGCCAAGGCCAACCCCAACCTTGTCATCAAGGGTGGATACCTGGACGGCAAGGCCATCGACGCTGCTGAGGTTGGCAAGCTTGCCGACCTCGAGTCGCGCGATGTCCTGCTCGCCAAGCTTGCCGGCGCGATGACCGCGTCGCTGTCGCAGGCGCTCTACGCCTTCAACGCTCTGCCCTCGAAGACCGCGCAGCTCGCTGCCGCTCTCGAGGCCAAGGCCGCGGAGGACCCCTCGATCCTCGCAGGTGGTGCCGCTGAGCCGGCTGCCGCCGAGGAGGCTCCGGCCGAGGCCTGAGGCCCCGGTCGTAACTAACCACCACCTGTAACCCGGCCCGCTGCGGTACTCAAAGAAAAACGCAGAGGGCCACCACGAAAGGAAATGCCATCATGGCGAAGCTCACCACCGCCGAGCTGCTCGACGCGTTCAAGGAGCTCACCCTCATCGAGCTCTCCGAGTTCGTGAAGGAGTTCGAGGAGACCTTCGGCGTCACCGCTGCTGCTCCGGTTGCCGTCGCCGCCGCCGGCGCCCCGGGCGCCCCGGCCGCCGCCGCCGAGGAGGCCAAGGACGAGTTCGACGTCATCCTCGAGGCCGCTGGCGACAAGAAGATCAACGTCATCAAGGAGGTGCGCGCCCTGACCTCCCTCGGTCTGAAGGAGGCCAAGGAGCTCGTCGAGGGTGCCCCCAAGGCTGTCCTCGAGGCCGCCAACAAGGAGACCGCTGACAAGGCGAAGGAGGCCCTCGAGGCCGCCGGCGCCACGGTCACCGTCAAGTGATCTGAGGGCTTCGGCCCTTGAGCCCGGGTTCGGCGGATTCCGCCGGGCCCGGGCTTTCTCTACATTGCGGAAACAGTTCCGCAACAGATCGGGCAAGCTGCAGCGCAGCGCTCCGATCGTTCGAGCCGCGGGTTGCTACTCCTGAGTAGCCACTCGCGGTTTGTTTCGTTATCTTGAACACACGCCGGGCGTGAAGGGTCGCAATCCGACCGTCGACGTTCTGGCTGGGGGAGTCCGTCTCGGGTGGTGATCACCGTCATCGTTCGCAGGCCACTATGGTTTACAAAAGTGTGACGCGTGTCGCGGAAAGTGCGTAACCCCCGTCACACTCTGCCGTTAGTCGGGCAGTGGGGACTTGAGGGAGATCCCCGCGCGAACAGGAAGGGAGCCGGCCCGGATGGGTGTAGACGTAAAGATCGAAGGGCTGACCAAGAGCTTTGGTAAGCAGCTCATCTGGAAAGATGTCTCGTTGACCCTGCCTGCGGGCGAGATCAGCGTGATGCTGGGTCCGTCCGGCACGGGCAAGTCGGTGCTCCTCAAGACCTTGATCGGTCTGATCAAGCCCGACACGGGCTCCGTGGTCATCGAGGGCGTCGACATCGCCAGCTGCTCGGAGCGAGACCTCTACGAGGTTCGCAAGCTGTTCGGCGTGCTGTTCCAGGACGGCGCCATGTTCGGTTCCATGGACCTCTTCGACAACGTCGCGTTCCCGCTTCGTGAGCACACGAAGAAGAGCGAGTCCGAGATCCGCAACATCGTCATGGAGAAGATGGACCTGGTCGGTCTCATCGGCGCCGAGAACAAGCTCCCCGGCGAGATCTCCGGTGGTATGCGTAAGCGTGCCGGTCTGGCGCGTGCTCTGGTCCTCGACCCCGAGATCCTGCTGATCGACGAGCCCGACTCTGGTCTCGACCCGGTGCGTACGGCCTTCATCAACCAGCTCTTCATCGACCTGAACGCGCAGATCGACGCGACCTTCCTGATCGTCACCCACGACATCAACTCGACGCGTACGGTCCCGGACAACATCGGCCTGCTCTACCACAAGCACCTGGCCATGTACGGGCCTCGCGAGATGCTGCTGAGCTCCGAGGAGCCGGTGGTGCGGCAGTTCCTCAACGCCCAGACGATCGGCCCGATCGGCATGTCCGAGGAGAAGGACGCCGACGAGCTGGCCGCCGAGAAGGACCTGGGTCTGCCGCCGCTGCCGCCGATCCCGATGCAGCTCGAGCCGTCCAACGGCATTCCGCGCAAGTACCAGCGTCCGCCGGGCGCCTGGTGCCGAGAGAACGGTGTCACCCCGCCGCCGGGATCGTTCCGAGCAGACGCGGCCATGGCCCCCGGTGGTGTGAAAGCAGCAGACCCCACAGAGGCTCCTTACTGATGTCATCTCTGACCGCCGCCAGGGTCCTGAAGCCGATCGGGACCGCTGGCTCGCTCTTCGCGTTCGGTCTGGACGTGGGGCGCGCCGTGTTTCGGCGCCCCTTCCAGTTCCGAGAGTTCATCCAGCAGGCGTGGTTCATCGCGTCGGTGACGATCGTCCCGACCGCGCTGGTCGCGATCCCCTTCGGCGCGGTCATCGCGCTGCAGGTCGGTGGCCTCGTGGCCCAGTTCGGTGCGCAGTCCTTCGTGGGATCGGCCGCGGTCCTCGCGGTCGTCCAGCAGGCTGCCCCGATCGCGACCGCGCTGTTGGTCGCGGGTGCCGGTGGCTCGGCGATCGCCGCCGACCTCGGTGCTCGGAAGATCCGTGAAGAGCTCGACGCCATGATGGTTCTGGGCATCGACCCGATCCAGCGGCTGGTGGTCCCGCGTGTACTCGCCTGCATGATGATCGCGGTCTTCCTCAACGGCCTGGTCTCGATCGTCGGCGTCATGGGCGGGTACGTCTTCAACGTCATCATCCAGGGCGGCACCCCGGGTGCCTACCTGGCCAGCTTCACCGCGCTCGCGCAGATGGCCGACCTGTGGCAGGGCCTCGCGAAGGCGCTCGTGTTCGGTCTGATCGCGGCGATCGTGGCTTCGTACATGGGCATGAACGCCGGCGGTGGCCCCAAGGGCGTCGGTGACGCCGTGAACCAGTCGGTCGTCATCACGTTCCTGTTGCTGTTCATCGTGAACTTCGTGATGTCTGCGATCTTCCTGCAGATCATCCCGAGCAAGTCCGGATAGGAGGCGAGACGGATGGCGAACATCAAGGCGATCTACCAGAAGCCTGCCAAGAGCCTCGACCACCTCGGTGACGAGCTCGGCTTCTACCTGCGCGCGATCTCGTGGTTTCCGCGCACACTGAGGCGCTACAAGAAGGAGATCCTCCGGATCCTCGCCGAGGTCACCCTCGGGTCGGGGGCGCTGGCCGTCATCGGCGGCACCGTCGGCGTGATCTTGGCGATGACCTTCTTCACCGGTGCCCAGGTCGGCCTGTCGGGCTACACCGCCCTCGACCAGCTCGGCACCTCGGCGTTCTCCGGCTTCGTGTCGGCCTACTTCAACACCCGTGAGATCGCGCCGCTGGTCGCCGGCATCGCGCTCGCGGCGACGGTCGGCTGCGGCTTCACCGCCCAGCTGGGCGCGATGCGCATCTCCGAAGAGGTGGACGCTCTCGAGGTGATGGCGATCCCGTCGCTGCCATTCCTGGTGACCACCCGGATGATCGGCGGCCTGATCGCGATCGTGCCGCTCTACGTGGTCGGCCTGCTCTCCTCGTACGTCGCCACCCGGTTCACGGTGATCCTCTTCTACGGCCAGAGTGCGGGGACGTACGACCACTACTTCAACACGTTCCTGCCGCCCGTCGACGTGCTGTGGTCCTTCGGCAAGGTGCTGATCTTCGCCGTCGTGGTGATCCTGATCCACTGCTACCACGGCTACAACGCCTCCGGCGGCCCCGCAGGGGTCGGTGTCGCGGTCGGTAAGGCGGTGCGTACGAGCATCGTCGCCGTCTCCGTGCTCGACCTGATGCTCTCGATGGCGATCTGGGGCAGCACGACGACAGTGAGGTTGGCGGGATGACTCAGACACTCGCTCGCGACGAGGTCCATCACGACCTGCCCGCGCCGCACAAGCGGAGCGCCGTGGCGCTCGCCTGGGGCCGGCAGAAGGGCAAGATCCTCGGGATCCTCTTCCTCGCGCTGCTCCTAGCCGCGCTCGTCCTGACCTGGGCGCAGTTCACCAACCGGTTCGGACAGTTCGAGGAGATCACCCTCAAGGCCGACCGCGTCGGTCTGCAGCTCCCCGAGCGCGCCGACGTCAAGGTCCGTGGCCTGATCGTGGGCGAGGTCCTCGACATGAAGCCGACCGACGAGGGTGCCGAGCTGACCCTGGGGCTGTTCCCCGAGGAGATCAGCAAGGTCCACCCGGACGTGACCGGCGCGATCCTCCCCAAGACCCTCTTCGGCCAGAAGTACGTCTCGCTGGTCCCGCCCGACACCGACTTCACCGAGCCGATCCAGGCCGGTGCGGTCATCGAGAAGACCAAGATGGCCACCGAGGTCCAGGCCGTGCTGCGTGACCTCTACCCGCTGCTGCGGACGATCCAGCCGGCCGACCTCAACAACACGCTCAACGCGCTCGCCACCGCCCTCGAGGGTCGTGGCGACAAGCTCGGGGAGTCGCTCGACACCCTCGACTCCTACCTGAAGCGGCTGAACCCCGAGATCCCGGCGCTGATCGAGGACCTCGAGCTCGCCACGGAGGTCTCCGGCACCTACCAGGCCGTGCTCCCGGAGATCGGTCAGATCCTGCGCAACACCATCGTCACCGCGACCACGCTCGAGGACCGCGAGGTGGAGCTCAACAAGATGCTGACCGACGTCACCGCGTTCTCCAACACCGCCGACAAATTCCTCGACGACAACGGCGACACGCTGATCCAGGTCGGCGAGGTCGGTCGGCCGGTCACCCAGACGCTGGCCCGTTACGCCCCGATGTTCCCGTGCCTCATCGGTGGCATGGACGTCCTGACCGACGAGTTCACCGAAGTGTTCCGCAACAACACCGTCCACATCACGCTGGAGACGCTGCCGCACCAGTCGCGTCCCTACTCGACCAAGGACAAGCCGCGCTACGGCGAGGACAGCGGGCCCTACTGCGGTGAGATGCCGAACGCGTCCTGGAGCCAGAAGAAGCCGTTCGCGCCGTTCCCCAACAAGAACGACGGCGTCGACGAGCCCACCGGAAAGGGTGTCATGCGCTCCGCCACCGGGACGACCGGCTACTCGGCCCTGTCCTACGTCGGTACGTCGGCCGAGACCGATGTCATCAACGAGCTGTTCGCCCCCGGCATGGGCATGACCGCCAGTGAGGTCCCGGACCTCGGCGGGCTGCTGCTCGGCCCGGCCGCACGTGGAGCTGAGGTGACGTACGAATGAGCGCAGTGAAGCTCTTCGACGCCAAGACCTTCCAGGACTTCTGGAAGCTGGTGATCTTCGTGATCGTCACGACCCTGGCCACCGGCCTGCTCGCGATCACCATCGGCAACGTCACCTTCGGGCAGACCGATGAGTACAAGGCCGTCTTCACCGACGTCACCGGTGTGAACAAGGGCGACGACGTACGCATCTCCGGGGTCAAGGTCGGCTCGGTCAAGGGCATCGAGATCTCCGACGATGCCCGCAGCGCGGTGGTCACCTTCACGGTCGACAGCGCGCAGCAGATCGCGACCACGACCGAGGCGACGATCAAGTACCGCAACCTGATCGGCCAGCGCTACCTGGCGCTGACCAACCAGCTGGTGGGCGACTCCTCCGCCCTGCAGGAGGGCCAGACCATCCCGGTCGGGCAGACCCACCCGGCGCTCGACCTGACCGTGCTCTTCAACGGGTTCAAGCCGCTCTTCCAGGCGCTGTCGCCCAACGACGTCAACACCCTGTCCTACGAGATCGTCCAGGTCTTCCAGGGCGAGGGCGGCACGCTGGAGAGCCTGCTCTCCCACACCGCCTCGCTGACCTCGACGCTGGCCGAGAAGGACCAGGTCATCAACGCTCTGATCGACAACCTCACCGAGGTGCTCGAGCACGTGGGCGACCGCGAGAAGGAGCTCTCCAGCCTGATCGTGACCTTCCGCGACTTCGTCGGAGGTCTCAACAACGACCGCGAGGCGATCCTCGGCTCCCTGGACCAGATCTCGGCGCTCTCCGTGGAGACCGCCGACCTGGTGCACGAGGCGAAGGACCCGCTCCTGGAGGACCTGCGCCAGGCCCGGAGGTTCTCCGACGAGGTGGCAAAGGACAAGCGCCAGCTCGACGACGCCCTCGAGCTCCAGCCGATCAAGCTGGACAAGATCGGCGCGACGGCCAGCTACGGCGGTTGGTTCAACTTCTACCTGTGCGGTCTGCGGGGCACGATCCGAGACCCTGAGGGCAAGGACCTCGAGATTCCGCTCTACGAGCCCGGTCAAGCGAGGTGCAACCTCGGATGATTCCCTTCCGCGAACGTAACCCAGTCAAGATCGGCGCCGTCTCGATCGCCGTCCTCGTCATGCTGTTGGTGATGGCGTTCAAGGCCGACAGCCTGCCGCTGATCGGTGGTGGCACCACCTACTACGCCAACTTCTCCGAGGCCGGTGGCCTCAAGGCCGGCGACGAGGTCCGCGTGGCCGGCGTCCGGGTCGGCAAGGTCGACTCGATCGAGCTGGACGGCAACCAGGTCAAGGTCGGCTTCAAGATCCGCGAGAAGGTCAACTTCGGTGAGAACTCCGGAGCCGGCGTACGCGTGAAGACGCTGCTCGGCGACATGTTCCTCGAGCTGCAGCCGGCCGGAGAAGGCCAGATGAAGGCGGGAGCCACCATCCCGGTCGACCGCACGGAGTCTCCCTACGACGTGGTCGAGGCCTTCGAGGGGCTGGCCGATACCTCCGCCAACATCGACAAGGACCAGCTCGCCGCGGCGCTCACCACGCTCGCCGACCTGACCCGGTCGACGCCGGAGGAGTTCCAGGCCGCCCTCACCGGCGTCTCCGACCTCTCCCGCAACCTGGCCGCCAAGGACGAGCGCATCGAGTCGCTGCTCACCCAGCTCGACCGGGTGACGAAGGTGCTCGACGAGCGCGACGAGGACCTGATCACGCTGATGAACGACGCCAACCAGCTCTTCGCTGCGTTGGTCGAGCGGCGCGAGGCGGTCCACAACCTGCTGATCTCGACCCAGCTGCTCTCTAAGGAGCTCTCCCAGCTGGTCGACGACAGCCGTGCCGACCTCAAGCCGGCGCTGGAGAGCCTCGACGTGATCCTCGACGTCTTCACGAAGAACGAGGAGAACCTCGAGAAGTCCCTGCGGCTGATGGCGCCGTTCTACAAGGTCTTCAACAACACCCTGGGCAACGGCCCCTGGTGGGACACCTACATCCAGAACATGCCTCCCGTTCCGGCTCTCACTGGGAGGACCCCATGAACAAGGTAATTGTTCCGATCATCATCGGTGCTCTCGTCCTCGGGGTCGGGGCCTGGGCGCTGGTCCGCGACACCGGTGAGAAGACGCTCGTGGCGCACTTCCCGCGCACGGTCTCGCTCTACGAGGGCAGCGACCTGCGGGTGCTCGGCGTCGCCGTCGGCAAGGTGACCTCGGTCGAGCCGAACGGCACCGACGTGAAGGTCACCCTGGAATACAAGGGCGACGTCGACCTGCCCGCGGACGCCAAGGCCGTGATCATCTCGCCGTCGATCGTCGGCGACCGCTACGTCCAGGTCACGCCCGCCTACGACGGCGGCAAGAAGCTGGCCGACGGTGCGGTGCTGAGCACCGACAAGACGTCGGTCCCGGTCGAGCTCGACCAGATCTACTCCAGCGTCGACGATCTCGTGGTCGCGATCGGTCCCGACGGAGCCAACAAGAACGGCGCCCTCACCGACCTGCTGCAGCAGACCGCGAAGAACCTCGGCGGCCAGGGCGAGAAGATCAACTCGACCGTCGGCGACCTCGGCAAGCTGACCAAGGTGCTCGACAACCGCGACGAGCAGTTCTTCGACTCCGCCGAGCAGCTCGAAGGCTTCATCGGCACGCTCGCCGAGAACGACAAGACCGTACGCGACTTCGCCCAGGCGCTCGCCGAGGTCTCCTCGATGCTGGAAGGTGAGCGCGAAGAGCTCGCCGCGTCGATGAAGAACCTCTCGGTGGCGCTGAACAAGGTCACCCAGTTCGTCCGGGACAACAAGGCGATCCTGCGCGAGGACATCCAGAGCCTCAACCGGATCGGCAAGGTCCTCGTGAAGCAGCGCAAGGCGCTCGACGAGAGCCTCCGGACCGCTCCGCTGGCGCTCAACAACCTGGGCCTGGCGTACAACCCGGAGACCGGCACGCTCGACACCAACGCGAACATCACCATGATCCTCGACGAGATCATCGAGAACCCTGCCTCGTTCCTGTGCAGCCTCGTGGACCAGGCGACCGACGGGAGCAGCGCCGAGATCTGCTCGCAGATCCGGCAGATGCCGGGACTGAACCGCTCCGCGGCGATCGGACTCGGCACGGGTTCGTCCTACGGAGTGCCCTATGACATGTCGCTCGGCGGCCTGGTGGAGGTGAAACGATGAAGCGCGCCCTCCAGGCATTCGTCGGCGTGATCGCCGGCGCCCTGATGCTGACCGGCTGCGGCACCTTCTCCGTCTACGACCTGCCGCTCCCGGGCGGCGTGGACGCCGGTGACGACGCGATCTCGGTCACCGCGCAGTTCGAGGACACCCTCGACCTGGTGCCCCAGTCAACCGTCAAGCTCGAGGACATCGACGTCGGCAAGATCAACAAGATCTGGCTCGACGACGGCGTCGCCACCGTCGAGATGCTGCTGAAGAAGGACGTCAGCCTGCCGAGCAACGCCCGTGCGTCGATCCAGCAGACCTCCCTGCTGGGCGAGAAGTTCGTCTCGCTGGAGCGGCCCGCCGAGCCCGATTCGTCCAAGCTCGCCGACGGCTCGACCATCCCGCTGTCGCAGACCGGCCGCAACCCGGAGATCGAAGAGGTCTTCAGTGCGCTGAGCCTGCTGCTCAACGGTGGTGGCGTGGCTCAGCTGAAGACGATCTCGACCGAGCTCAACAAGGCGCTCGCCGGCCGTGAGGACTCCGCCCGCTCCGTACTCCACCAGGTGGAGAAGCTGGCGCGCGACCTCGACAACAACAAGGAGAAGATCGTCGCGGCCATCGAGGCGCTCGATGCGCTGGCGAAGGCCACCAACGCGCAGATGGGCTCCATCGACGCTGCCCTCGACGAGCTGCCCTCGGCGATCTCCAGCATCGACAAGCAGCGCGCCGACCTGGTCAAGATGCTCAAGGCCCTGGAGCGGCTCGGAGACACCGGCGTACGCGTCATCCGGGCGTCCAAGGACAACACCATCGGCATCATCAAGGACCTCAGGCCGGTCCTGTCGAACCTGGCCGACTCCGGCGATGACTTCGTCCGGGCGATGAACACGATCCTCACCTATCCGTTCGTCGACGCCGCGGTCGGTGGTTCGCCGCAGGCCGCGCGCAACCTGCACATGGGTGACTTCGTCAACCTCGACGTCACCGTCGACCTCAACCTCGACACGCTGCTCCAGAACGCGCCTCGGGTCGGTAGCACCGTCTGCTGGGGTCTCGAGGAGATCAACAGGAAGCTCAAGACGTATCCGGACGAGGAGACGGCTCTCGACTGGCTCAACAACCTCACGAACGTCTGCAAGGACGGCGGGCTGGCCAGCGCCATCGACACCTGCCAGGAGGTGCTGACCGGACAGTCCTCCTCGGCGCCCCAAGCGTGCGTGACGGGCGTGCTGGGTTCGATCGGGAAGACCCTCGACGGCCTGCTCGGGCTCGGGGCTCCCTCGTCCAACGGCGGGAGCAGCACCGACGACGGCTCCGGGTGCGTGCTGCTCCTGTTCTGCCGTGCCGGTGCGACACCGGGGACGCATGCGGTGACGTACGACGAGCTGAGCAAGGAGCTCGACCCGGGGCTGACCTCGCTGATGATCCCCGCGCTGAGCACCTCGAGCAACACTCACCAGGAGGGCGTCTCATGATCACCCGCCGTACGAAGATGCAGCTGATGGTCTTCTTGCTGATCACCCTCGTCGGGGTCAGCTTCGTCGGTGCGCGCTACGCCCGCCTGGGGTCGCTGTTCGTCAAGGACCACTACGTCGTGATGGCCCACTTCGAGCAGTCCGGCGGCATCTACGAGGACGCCGAGGTCGACTACCGAGGCGTCAAGATCGGCCAGGTCGGTGAGCTGGTGCTCAACCGCACTGGTGTCGACGTGACCCTGAAGATCGACAAGGGCTGGGAGGACAAGATCCCGGCCGACAGCCTCGCCGTGGTCGGCAACCGCTCCGCCGTCGGTGAGCAGTACGTCGAGCTGCAGCCGCAGTCCAAGGGCGGGCCCTACCTCGAGGACGGCTCCGAGATCGCCCGCGCCGCGACGACCACGCCGCTGCCGACCGAGAAGCTCCTCGAGGACGTCACCACGACGGTGAACTCGGTCGACCAGAAGGCGCTCACCACGACCATCGACGAGCTCGGCAAGGGGTTCGCCGGCACCGGTCAGGACCTGCAGACCATCATCGACACCGGCACCGCCTTCGTGGAGACCGCCGACCAGAACTTCGCCCTCACCACCCAGCTGATCCGGGACAGCAACACGGTCCTCCAGGGCCAGCTGGACAGCAGCTCGGCGATCAAGTCGTTCGCGACCGACCTGGAGCTGTTCACCGGCACCCTGGCCGGCTCCAACAAGGACCTGATCAGGCTGATCGAGAGTGGCTCGGCCAGCTCGATCGAGCTGCGGCAGTTCCTGGAGCAGAACGACGTGGAGATCAGCGAGCTCCTCAACGAGGTGCTGGTGACCGGCAAGGTCGTCCGGAAGAACCTGCCGGGTGTCAGGCACCTGCTCTCGATCTTCCCGGTCGTCGTCGAGGGCAGCTTCGCGGTCGTCGACGTCGGCCACCCCGGCCTGGCGCAGGCCCACTTCGGGTTGGCGCTGACCACCCAGGCGCCGTGCAAGCAGGGCTACGAGAGCACCAAGAAGCGCAGCCCGCTGGACCTGCAGAGCCGTCCGTTCAACACGGAGGTCTCCTGCACCGAGGACCCGAGCAAGTCGAACCCTCGTGGCTCCAGCCAGGTGCCGCGCGCGGCCGTCGGTGGCACCGACTCGATCGCCAGCTTCGACCCGGACACCGGCGAGCTCACCTGGGGCGAGGCCGAGGAGACCACGGTGTCGACCGCCGCTCCCGCCTCCTACGGCGAGGACGCCTGGAAGTGGCTCTACCTGCAGCCGATGGAGACCGAGTAGCCGGACCCCTGACCACCACGCAGCCGACCGGGGTCGGGGCCCGGAACGCTGCTGCATCGACCGATTCGCCAGCGGCGTACGGTGTTGATGCTTGGAAATGGCTCCTGGAGCCGCTGACCACAGAGAGTGATCCGTCTTGAGCACCACGACCGACCCCGGACCCGACACGGAGACCGGCGCAGAGACCGACCAGGCGACCGCGAACCGGGGCGCACTGCTCCGCTGGGGCGTCCTGGCCCTGCTGATCGCCGTGATCCTGGCTGCAGTCGTCTACGTCGGCTGGCAGCTGACCCGCGGCGCCGACGAGTCGGTGGTGAGCCAGCGCGAGCAGGTGATGGCGGCGGCCGACAAGTTCGTCGGCCGGGTCAACACCTACGGTCCCGATGACGTCGGCAGCGACAAGAAGACGATGCCGAAGTATCGCGAGCGGGTGGGTGAGCTCCTGACCCCGAAGTTCGAGAAGAGCTTCCTGGGCAACGTCGCCTTCGCCGAGGCCACCGTCGTCCAGCAGGGCGTCGGTCGCACCACGAGCGTGCACAGCACGGGCGTCGCCGGCCTCGACGAGGACAGCGCGACCGTGCTCGTCGTCGCCGAGCTCGCGATCAGCTACCCGAAGTCCGAGGGCTCCGAGGAGCGCGTCGAGGCGGCGCGTCAGCTCGCCCGTACAGAGGTGGAGCTGGTGAAGCAGAACGGGAAGTGGCTGGTCGACGACTGGTACCCCGCCGAGGAAGCTCCTACTTCGGAAAGCAGCGAAGGGGTGACACCATGAGTTCCACGATGACTAGTCCGACCTGGTACGACCTGCTCGACGTCGAGCCCGATGCCGCCACCGACGACATCCGCGCGGCGTGGAAGTCCGCGATTGCCGACCTGGACCCCACCGACCGCCGTTTCCGCACCCTCAACGATGCCGCCGCGGTCCTGCTGGACGAGAAGAAGCGGGCTGCGTACGACGCGGAGCTGGCCGCTCTCGAGGAGGCTGCGGTCGAGGACGAGGACAGTGAGGCCGACGAGGAGACCGCCGACGCCGCGGTGGCAGCCGACGCAGCTGACGACGACGAGCCTGCCGACGAGGAGCCCGACACCGGGGAGAGTGCGGCCACCGGACGTACGCTGCCGCTGCTCCCGACGTGGGGGCTGGTCGCCGCCGGGGCGCTCGCCCTGGCCGCGGTCGTCGCTGCCGGCGTGGTCTTCTTCGGGCAGGACAAGGTCAGCACTGTCGCCAACAACAACGTCACGACCAGCACCGTCGAGGGTGCGGTGGGCAAGCAGATCACCCGCAACCACAAGCTTCTCGTCGAGGAGCAGGGCGCCGAGGCGCTCGAGGCGGCGAAGAAGGCCGTCGTCCCGCTGCTCTCCTACGACTACAGCAAGATGGACGAGTCGAAGAGCAAGGCTCACGACGTGATGACCAAGGACTACCGCGAGGACTACGACCGGCTCTTCGCCGTGCTCGTCGACAACGTCCCCGAGACGAAGACCGTGGTGAAGACGCTCGCCCCGGTCGACGCCGGCGTCATCCGGGTCTCCGAGGACACCGTGCAGATCCTCGTGCTGGTCGACCGTCAGGTCACCAACGCCCAGCGGAGCACCCCGATCGGCTACCAGGAGTACGCGATGCTCACGATGGCCAAGGTCGGCGACGAGTGGCTGGTGGACAAGGTCGAGACCCAGCCGAGCCAGGACTAGGCCCGAGCTGACCTGGCCATCCAGGCTTTTGCGCTACCTGTCAAGTGATTGGAATAACTTTTCCGTGGGTCGGACCGATTGGCGCGGATGCTTGACCCGGGGTGCCGATGGGGCGCATGATCATCCGCGATGCTCGACAATGGCACTGCACCGACAACGCCGAGGTTCGAGCGCCGCAGGTGTGAATGAAGGTACGCCGGACTTTTAATTGGGCCCGGTGTTGTGAAGTGCGCTTTTGTGCCGTACGATGGCGCTTTGCGCATGCCTTCATATGCCCCTCAGCCTGCCCGGTGGCTGGTCGGTGGTCGGCGGCGCGAATCCACCTGCGAACCTTGTCGAAGGATTCCTCTTGGCCGCGCGCACCTCGTCGGGTGACTCCACCCCTCGCCGCATCTCTTTCGCTAAGATCTCAGAGCCTCTCGAGCTTCCCAAGCTCCTCGCCCTCCAGACCGACAGCTTCGACTGGCTGATCGGTAACGAGCGCTGGCAGGAGCAGGTCGCCGCCCGCGAAGCAGCGGGGGAGGACGTGTCTCACAAGTCCGGTCTACAGGAGATCTTCGAGGAGATCTCCCCGATCGAGGACTTCTCGGAGACGATGTCCCTCTCGTTCGAGAGCCCTGTCTTCTACGACCCCAAGTACACCGTCGAGGAGTGCAAGGAGAAGGACTTCACCTACTCCGCGCCTCTCTATGTCTCGGCGGAGTTCACCAACAACGACACCGGTGAGATCAAGGGCCAGACGGTCTTCATGGGCGACTTCCCGCTCATGACCGAGCAGGGCACCTTCGTCATCAACGGCACCGAGCGTGTTGTCGTCTCGCAGCTCGTCCGGTCCCCGGGCGTCTACTTCGAGCGCACCGCCGACAAGACGTCCGACAAGGACATCTACACCGCCAAGCTGATCCCCAGCCGCGGCGCCTGGCTCGAGTTCGAGATCGACAAGCGCGACCTGGTCGGCGTCCGCCTCGACCGCAAGCGCAAGCAGAACGTCACGGTGCTGCTCAAGGCCCTCGGCTGGACCAACGAGCAGATCCGCGAGGAGTTCGGCGAGTACGAGTCGATGATGCTGACCCTCGAGAAGGACAGCACCACCGCTCAGGACGACGCGCTGCTCGACATCTACCGCAAGCTGCGCCCGGGCGAGCCCCCGACGCGTGAGGCCGCGCAGACGCTGCTGAACAACTACTACTTCAACCCGAAGCGCTACGACACCGCCAAGGTCGGTCGCTACAAGGTCAACAAGAAGCTCGGTCTGACCGAGGCCTTCGACCAGCAGACGCTGACCGTCGATGACATCGTCGCGACGATCAAGTACATCGTCGCGCTGCACGACGGGCGTGCGCAGCTCGAGATGCCGGCCGGCACCACCGAGGTCGCCGCTGACGACATCGACCACTTCGGCAACCGCCGGATGCGTACGGTCGGCGAGCTGATCCAGAACCAGCTGCGTACGGGCCTTGCTCGTATGGAGCGGGTGGTGCGCGAGCGGATGACGACCCAGGACGTCGAGGCGATCACGCCGCAGTCCCTGATCAACATCCGTCCCGTGGTCGCTGCGCTGAAGGAGTTCTTCGGCACCTCGCAGCTGTCGCAGTTCATGGACCAGAACAACCCGCTCGCGGGCCTGACGCACAAGCGGCGTCTGTCGGCTCTCGGTCCGGGTGGTCTCTCCCGTGACCGCGCCGGCATGGAGGTCCGAGACGTCCACCCGTCGCACTACGGCCGGATGTGCCCGATCGAGACCCCTGAGGGTCCCAACATCGGTCTGATCGGTTCGCTGGCCTCCTTCGGCCGGATCAACCCGTTCGGCTTCGTCGAGACGCCCTACCGCAAGGTCGAGAACGGTGTCGTCACCGACAAGATCGACTACCTGACCGCCGACGACGAGGACCGCTACGTCATCGCGCAGGCCAACGCGGCCGTCGACGAGAACATGAAGTTCGCGACCGAGCGCGTGCTGGTCCGCCAGCGCGACGGTGAGGTCTCCGAGCTCCTGGCCGACGAGGTCGACTACATCGACGTCTCGCCGCGCCAGATGGTGTCGGTCGCGACCGCGCTGATCCCGTTCCTCGAGCACGACGACGCCAACCGTGCGCTCATGGGCGCCAACATGCAGCGTCAGGCGGTGCCGCTGGTCCGCAGCGACTCGCCGCTGGTCGGCACGGGCATCGAGTACCGCGCGGCTGTCGACGCCGGTGACGTGCTCGTCGCGAAGAAGGCCGGTGTGGTCAAGGAGGTCTCCTCCGACCTGATCGAGACCCTCAACGACGACGGCACCTACACCTCGTACAAGCTCGCGAAGTTCGAGCGCTCCAACCAGGGCAACTGCGTCAACCAGCAGCCGCTGGTCGACGAGGGCGCCCGGGTCGAGGTCGGCTCCCCGCTGGCCGACGGTCCGGCGACCCAGGGTGCCGAGATGGCGCTGGGTGCCAACCTCCTGGTCGCCTTCCAGTCGTGGCAGGGCCACAACTACGAGGACGCGATCATCCTCTCCCAGCGTCTGGTGCAGCAGGACTACCTCACCTCGATCCACATCGAGGAGCACGAGGTCGACGCCCGCGACACCAAGCTGGGGCCGGAGGAGATCACCCGGGACATCCCGAACGTCTCCGAGGAGATGCTGGCCGACCTCGACGAGCGCGGCATCATCCGCATCGGCGCCGAGGTCACCACCGGTGACATCCTGGTCGGCAAGGTCACCCCGAAGGGCGAGACCGAGCTGACCCCGGAGGAGCGCCTGCTCCGCGCGATCTTCGGTGAGAAGGCGCGCGAGGTCCGCGACACCTCGATGAAGGTTCCGCACGGCGAGGAGGGCACCGTCATCGGTGTCCGCGTCTTCGACCGTGAGGAGGGCGACGAGCTGCCCCCGGGCGTGAACCAGCTGGTTCGGGTCTACGTGGCGCAGAAGCGCAAGATCTCCGTGGGTGACAAGCTCGCCGGCCGTCACGGCAACAAGGGCGTCATCGCGAAGATCCTGCCGGTCGAGGACATGCCGTTCATGGAGGACGGTACCCCGGTCGACGTCCTGCTCAACCCGCTCGGTGTTCCGCGTCGTATGAACATCGGACAGGTCCTGGAGCTCCACCTCGGCTGGCTCGCCAAGCAGGGCTGGGACCTCAACCTCTCCGAGGACCCCGAGGACAGCGCCTGGAAGCAGCGCCTCATCAAGATCCACGCCGACAAGGCCGACCCGGGCACCAAGGTGGCCACCCCGGTCTTTGACGGTGCGCGTGAGGACGAGATCACCGGTCTGCTCAGCGCGACCCTCCCCAACCGGGACGGTCGGCGTGTGGTCGGCACCGACGGCAAGGCCCGCCTCTTCGACGGTCGCTCCGGCGAGCCGTTCCCGGAGCCGGTGGCTGTGGGCTACATGTACATCCTCAAGCTGCACCACCTGGTCGACGACAAGATCCACGCGCGTTCGACTGGTCCGTACTCGATGATCACCCAGCAGCCGCTCGGCGGTAAGGCCCAGTTCGGTGGCCAGCGCTTCGGTGAGATGGAGGTCTGGGCGATGGAGGCGTACGGCGCCGCCTACGCCCTGCAGGAGCTCCTCACCATCAAGTCGGACGACGTGCCCGGCCGTGTGAAGGTGTACGAGGCGATCGTCAAGGGCGAGAACATCCCCGACTCGGGTATCCCGGAGTCGTTCAAGGTTCTCGTCAAGGAGATGCAGTCGCTGTGCCTGAACGTCGAGGTGCTGAGCCAGGACGGTTCGGCGATCGAGCTTCGTGACGCGGAGGAAGACGTCTTCCGCGCCGCCGAGGAGCTCGGCATCGACCTCTCCCGTCGCGAGCCCTCTTCCGTAGAGGAAGTCTGACGAGCGGGAGGTACGCCTCGGCGTACCTCCCCTCCCTCAGTCCCCTTTGAATTTTCCAAGAACTAACGAAGGAACTGGAAGCCACCGTGCTCGACGTCAACTTCTTCGATCAGCTCAAGATCGGCCTGGCCACCGCGGACGAGATCCGCGCGTGGAGCCACGGCGAGGTCAAGAAGCCTGAGACCATCAACTACCGCACGCTCAAGCCCGAGCGTGACGGCCTCTTCTGCGAGAAGATCTTCGGTCCCACCCGGGACTGGGAGTGCTACTGCGGCAAGTACAAGCGCGTGCGCTTCAAGGGCATCATCTGTGAGCGCTGTGGCGTCGAGGTCACCCGCTCCAAGGTACGCCGGGAGCGGATGGGCCACATCGAGCTCGCCGCTCCGGTGACCCACATCTGGTACTTCAAGGGCGTTCCGTCGCGGCTGGGCTACCTGCTCGACCTCGCTCCGAAGGACCTGGAGAAGGTCATCTACTTCGCTGCGTACATGATCACCTCGGTCGACGAGGACGCGCGTCACCGCGACCTGTCCTCGCTCGAGGCCAAGGTCGACCAGCAGCGCAAGATGCTGACCGGCCGGCTCGACGTGGCGATCAACGACCGCGCCAAGAAGCTCGAGACCGACCTGGCCGCGCTCGAGGCCGAGGGCGCCAAGTCCGACGCCAAGCGCAAGGTCAAGG
This sequence comes from Nocardioides sp. NPDC004968, assembly GCF_040608935.1. Taxonomy (NCBI): domain Bacteria; kingdom Bacillati; phylum Actinomycetota; class Actinomycetes; order Propionibacteriales; family Nocardioidaceae; genus Nocardioides; species Nocardioides sp. NPDC004968. Next base: position 20,566 of record NZ_JBEXJF010000011.1, on the reverse strand, counting down.
ACGGCGCCGAGCGCGAGATGAAGCAGCTGCGCGACCGCACCGAGCGTGAGGTCAACCGTCTCGACGAGGTCTGGGACACCTTCAAGAACCTGAAGGTCCAGGACCTCATGGGCGACGAGCTGCTCTACCGCGAGATGAAGACCTGGTTCGGGAAGTACTTCGAGGGCCACATGGGCGCCACGGCGATCCAGAAGCGCCTCGAGAGCTTCGACATCGCCGAGGAGGTCGAGAACCTGCGCGAGACCATCGCCACCGGCAAGGGTCAGCGCAAGGTCCGCGCGCTCAAGCGCCTCAAGGTCGTCGACGCCTTCCGCAAGACCGGCAACCAGCCGACCGGCATGGTGCTCGACGCCGTCCCGGTCATCCCGCCGGACCTGCGCCCGATGGTGCAGCTCGACGGTGGCCGCTTCGCGACCTCCGACCTCAATGACCTCTACCGTCGTGTGATCAACCGCAACAACCGCCTCAAGCGTCTCCTCGACCTCGGTGCCCCCGAGATCATCGTGAACAACGAGAAGCGGATGCTGCAGGAGGCCGTCGACTCGCTGTTCGACAACGGTCGTCGCGGCCGCCCGGTCACCGGGCCGGGCAACCGTCCGCTGAAGTCGCTCTCCGACATGCTCAAGGGCAAGCAGGGCCGCTTCCGTCAGAACCTGCTCGGTAAGCGCGTCGACTACTCGGGCCGTTCGGTCATCGTGTCGGGTCCGCAGCTCAAGCTGCACCAGTGCGGTCTGCCGAAGCAGATGGCCCTGGAGCTGTTCAAGCCGTTCGTGATGAAGCGCCTGGTGGACCTGAGCCACGCTCAGAACATCAAGTCCGCCAAGCGGATGGTCGAGCGTGCTCGCCCGGTCGTGTGGGACGTCCTCGAAGAGGTCATCACCGAGCACCCGGTTCTGCTGAACCGTGCGCCCACCCTGCACCGCCTCGGCATCCAGGCCTTCGAGCCCCAGCTGATCGAGGGTAAGGCCATCCAGCTGCACCCGCTCGTCTGCACCGCGTTCAACGCGGACTTCGACGGTGACCAGATGGCTGTCCACCTGCCGCTGTCGGCGGAGGCTCAGGCCGAGGCTCGCATCCTGATGCTCTCGACCAACAACATCCTCAAGCCGTCCGACGGTCGTCCGGTCACGATGCCGACCCAGGACATGATCATCGGTCTCTACTTCATCACCTCCGACCGCGAGGGTGAGATCGGCGAGGGCCGTGCCTTCTCGTCCCCGGCCGAGGCCATCATGGCCTTCGACCACCTCCAGATCACGCTGCAGTCGAAGATCAAGATCCGCCTCGACGACATCGTCCCGCCGATCGGCTACGACGTGCCGGAGGGCTGGACCGAAGGCAACCCGCTCGTGCTCGAGACCACGCTGGGCCGGGTGATCTTCAACGACACCCTGCCGGCCGACTACCCCTTCGTGAACTACGAGGTCGGTAAGAAGCAGCTCGGCGCGATCATCAACGACCTGGCCGAGCGTTACACCAAGGTCGAGGTCGCGGCGTCGCTGGACGCGCTCAAGGACAACGGCTTCCACTGGGCCACCCGTTCGGGTGTCACGGTCTCCATCGACGACGTCACCACGCCGCCGAACAAGGCCGAGATCCTGGAGACCTTCGAGACGCAGGCTGCCAAGGTGCAGAAGCAGTTCGAGCGCGGCCTGGTCACCGACGAGGAGCGCCGTCAGGAGCTCGTCGAGATCTGGACCGAGGCCGCCAAGGTCGTCGGTGCTGCCATGGAGAAGGCGTTCGACCGCAAGAACCCGATCTACATGCAGGTCACCTCGGGTGCTTCGGGTAACTTCAACCAGATCCGCCAGGTCGGCGCCATGCGAGGACTGGTGGCCAACCCGAAGGGCGAGATCATCCCGCGGCCGATCAAGTCGAACTTCCGCGAGGGTCTCTCCGTCCTGGAGTACTTCATCTCCACCCACGGTGCTCGTAAGGGTCTGGCCGACACCGCGCTGCGTACCGCCGACTCGGGTTACCTGACCCGTCGTCTGGTGGACGTCTCGCAGGACGTCATCATCCGTGAGGACGACTGCGGCACCGAGCGCGGTCTGCCCAAGGTCATCGGTGTCGACCAGGGCGGCGTCGTCGTCAAGGACGACAACGCCGAGACCGCTGCGTACGCTCGCACGGCTGCCGTCGACATCGAGCACCCGTCGACCGGCGAGGTTCTCGCGGTCGCCGGCGAGGACCTGGGCGACGTCAAGATCGAGGAGCTGGTTCGCGCCGGCATCACCGAGGTCAAGGTCCGTTCGGTCCTCACCTGTGAGGCTCGTACGGGTACGTGTGCCAAGTGCTACGGCCGCTCGCTGGCCACCGGCAAGCTCGTCGACATCGGTGAGGCGGTCGGCATCATCGCCGCCCAGTCCATCGGTGAGCCCGGCACCCAGCTGACCATGCGTACGTTCCACACCGGTGGTGTGGCCTCGGCCGACGACATCACGCAGGGTCTGCCGCGTGTCGTCGAGCTCTTCGAGGCGCGTACGCCGAAGGGTGTCACGCCGATCTCCGAGGTCGCCGGACGCGTCGAGATCGAGGAGACCGACAAGGCCCGCAAGGTCCTGGTCACCCCGGACGACGGCTCCGAGGTCAAGGAGTACGTCGTGTCGCGCCGCTCGCGTCTGCGGGTTGGCGACGGCGACCACATCGAGGTCGGCGCTCCGCTGACCATCGGTACGCCGGACCCCAAGGAGGTCCTCCGTATCCTCGGTGTCCGCAAGACGCAGCAGCACCTCGTGGACGAGGTCCAGCAGGTCTACCGGTCGCAGGGTGTGTCCATCCACGACAAGCACATCGAGATCATCGTGCGGCAGATGCTGCGCCGGATCACGGTGCTCGAGTCCGGTGACACCAACCTGCTGCCCTCCGACCTGGCCGACCGCATCGACTTCGAGTCGGAGAACCGGCGCGTGGTCTCCGAGGGCGGCAAGCCGGCCTCGGGTCGTCCGGAGCTGATGGGCATCACCAAGGCCTCGCTGGCCACCGAGTCCTGGCTGTCGGCGGCCTCCTTCCAGGAGACCACCCGCGTCCTCACCGACGCTGCCATCAACGGCCGCTCGGACTCGCTGCGCGGTCTGAAGGAGAACGTCATCATCGGTAAGCTCATCCCGGCCGGTACCGGCCTGGAGCGCTACCGGAACATCAAGGTCGAGCCGACCGATGAGGCTCGCGCCGCGGCGTACTCCGTGACCGGTTACGACAACTACGACTACGAGTTCGGCAACACCGGCGGCCAGGCCGTCGCGCTGGACGACTTCGACTTTGGTTCGTACCAGAGCTGATCGAGTGGTCTAGAAGGCCCCGCCACCTTCGGGTGGCGGGGCCTTCGTCCTTTTCACGGGATCAGCAGCCAGCGGCCATCGGATCCCGGTGCAGCCTCCGCCTCCTGGTAGGCCTCGGCGGCCTTGCTCAGCGGGCGGGTCGCGGCGATCCGGGTCGGCACCGTGCCGTCGGCCGCCAACCGGAGGAGGTCGGCGAGCACCGCGCCGTCGGGCTGGTTCAGTGCGGTCGAGACCTCGATGCCGCGCTCGGCCGTCGGTGCCCGGCCGGGCTTGACGCTGACGTAGCGGCCGCCGTCGCGTACGCCTGACAGGGCCGGTTCGTTGAGCGCTGCCAGGTCGAGGACGGCGTCGTGCGCGTGCGGTTCGATCTCGGTGACGGCGTGGTCGGCGCCGGTGGCGAGGTGCTCGGTGCCGGGGCGTACCAGGGCGTCGACCGTCCAACCGTCGGCTTTGGCCAGCGCCAGTGCCCACAGGCCGACGCCGCCGGCGGCACCGGTGACGAGAAGGCTGCCGCGTTCGGTGCCGAGCAGGTCGAGCGCCTGGCGGGCGGTGAGCGCGTTGAGCGGAGCCGCGGCGGCCGACTCGAGGGTGAGCCCGTCGGGTACGGCCGCTGCGGCGGAGGCGGTGACGACGACCTCGGTCGCGTGGGCGCGGGCGCCTGCGGCCGGGTTGCTGTGGAGGCCTGCGACGCGGTCGCCGATGACGAATCCGGAGACCGCCTCGCCGACCTCGGTGATTACGCCGCTGAAGTCGAAGCCGAGGCCGATGACGTCGGGGAGGCCGATGGCTGCGTGGTCGCTCGCGACGAAGGCGTCGAAGAGGGTGAAGCCGGCGGCGGCCACCTCGACGCGGATGTCGTCGGGGCCGAGCGTCTGGGCAGGGAGCTCCTCGAGGCGCGGGGTCGGGTCGCCGGCGCGGGAGATGAGTGCGTACATGGTGTTCGTCCTTTGCGGTGGTCGACTGGTTGCGTGTACTACTTTCGGTGCCCTACTCTCCTTTGGGAAGAAGGCACTTTGAAGTGGCGTACGCACCTGGAGGTCTGCCATGGGGACGACGACGGCCGAGCGGCCGAGCGGATTCGACGCATTCTCGGCGCTGTGTCCGAGCCGGCGGCTGCTGGACACGATCGGTGACAAGTGGGTGAGCCTGGCGATCGTGGCGCTGGGGCTCCGCGGCCCGCTGAGGTATTCGGAGCTGGCCTCGCAGATCGAGGGGGTGAGCCAGAAGATGCTGACCCAGTCGCTGCGGAAGATGGAGCGCGACGGCCTGCTGATCCGCACGGTGACCCCGTCGGTGCCGGTGCGAACCGACTACGAGCTCACCCCGCTCGGGCAGACGCTGCTGCCGGTCATCGGCCACCTCAAGGCCTGGGCCGAGGAGCACATGCCGGAGGTCGACGCGGCTCGGACGGTGTACGACAGCAGGGTCTGAGATTTTCTCGAGATCCGACGCAACGAAGCGAACGGTCCGCGCGTCTCAGGATTGGGACGATGAGTTAACTGGCTGGATCTATCTAGCTGGCATCTGCTACTCGAGGAGCGAAGATGCGGCACCTACGACTGATGGTGGTCGGAATCGGGGTCCTCGGCGTGCTCGCGGTGGGAGGTTGTGGGTCGACGAAGGACGGGGCGGTCGACTCGTCACCATCTGCCTCCGGGACCGCGGATCCCGCCCAAGCGAGCAGCACACCATCGTCCCCGACTCAGTCCTCACCGGCGGCCACGGGGGGTTCGCCGGTGAGGACTGAGTCCTCTGCTTCGTCCTCTGACCCCGCACCGGCGGATCGGAAGACGCCGAAGTGCACCGACGCCGACCTGAAGGCCGGCTATCGCGCGACCGATGCCGGCGCCGGATCGCGGTTCGGCGAGATCACGCTGACCAATGTCTCCGGCCATGCGTGTGCCCTCGGTGGCTTCGGCGGACTGTCGTACGTCGGGGGTGGCGACGGCGCCCAGGTCGGCGCGCCCGCGGCACGTGAGGGCAAGTGGCGCACGGTGATCATGAAGCCAGGTCAGGTGGCCGTGAGCGAGGTCTCCGAGTCGACGGCCGAGAACTATCCGGCCCCGGCCTGCAAGCCGACCGAGGTGGACGGGTTCCGGGTCTACGTGCCCGACTCCTACGACTCGCAGTTCGTCCGCCACGAGACCACCGGGTGTGCGGACAAGAACGTGTCGCTCCTGTCTCATCACGCGTTCCACTAGCGGCCATCCGGCTGCGGGATCCTGTCGGGCATGAGACGTGTCCGAGCAGGCCTCCTTGTGTCCGCGGCGCTCCTGGCGAGCTCCGCCATCGCCCCGGCGTACGCCGAGAACGATCCGCGTACCTTCGACCTCCAGGCGCACCGCGGCGGTATCGCGCTGACGGTCGAGAACACGCTGCCGGCCTTCGAGAGGGCGCTCCAGCTGGGCGTGAGCACCCTCGAGCTCGATGTGCAGATCACCGAGGACGGCCATGCGGTCGTGACGCACGACCGGGACCCGAACCCGGCTAAGTGCGTCGACACCTCGCCGGCGTTCCCCGGTGACCCGGAGTTCCCGTACGTGCCGAACCGGACCTACATCAAGGACCTGACGCTCGCGCAGGTGCGGACGATCGACTGCGGGTCGCTGCGGCAGCCGCAGTTCCCCGACCAGGTGCTCTCGCCGGGCGAGCGGATGCCGCTGCTCTCGGAGGTGTTTGCGCTGGTCAACAGCTACCACGCCGGCCAGGTCCAGCTGAACGTGGAGACGAAGGTCGAGGCTGGAGCGCCGGAGCAGACCGCGCCGCGCGAGCAGTTCGTCCGCGTCGTCCTGGCCGAGATCAGGCGGGCGCACATCCGCAACCAGGTCACGATCCAGAGCTTCGACTGGGGCGCGCTGAAGCGGTTCCGGGAGGTCGAGCCGCGGCTGCCGATCGTCGCGCTGACCAATGGGCAGCAGTTCCTCCAGCAGGGACTGCCGGGCGCCTCGCCATGGCTGGGCGGGATCGACATCGACGACTTCGAGGGGTCGCTGCAGGAGCGGTACGTCGCGGCCGCGGACTCGTTCGGGGCGGATGCGGTCTCGCCGGTCCACGGCGACCCGCAGGGCGGCTCGGTGTCGGATCCGGGCTATGTGCCGTTCACGACCCAGGAGCTGGTCGACGCGGCGCACGCGCGCGGCATCGCGGTCGTGCCGTGGACGGTGGACGACGTCGCCACGATGGAGCATCTGATCGGGCTCGGCGTCGACGGACTGATCACCGACAGGCCGGACGTCCTGCGGGAGGTGCTGGCCGAGCACGGCTACAAGCTGCCGCGCATATACCCAGGTCACCACTAGAAAAGTCGTTTACCCTCTGGGGTATGGCAGCTGATCTGGACAGACACGTCCGCGGGATCGTCGACGGCGTCGCCTACCTGGTGCTGGCGACCTCGGATCCCGATGGCCGGCCGCGTACGTCGCCGGTCTACTTCTCCCACGACGGCTACCGAGACCTCTACTGGGTCTCGGCGCCCGATGCGCAGCACTCCCGCAACCTCATCCGCGACCCGCGCGTGGCCGGGGTCATCTTCGACTCCTCGGTGCTGCCGGGGTACGGGGCGAGCGCTGCGTACGTCACCGGGATGGCGCGCCAGGTGCCCGACTTCGAGCTCGAGAAGCGCTGCGCGGTGGCGTTCCACCGGCTGGTCGGCACAGCTCGGGCGTTCAAGCCCGAGCAGCTGCGCGGCGAGGCGTCGCTCCGGCTCTACGTGATGGACGTCGAGCTCTGGGAGGCTCACCTTCCGGGCGTCGATCCTGATGACGAGTCCGTGCCCGAGACCAGGGTCGAGGCCGCCCCCGAGGTCTGAGGACCGGCTCAGGTGGATGGGCGGAAGAGGAGGTGGATCTCCTCGCGCAGCTCGAGCCGCTCGATGCCGATGTCGTAGACCGGCTCCAGGATCTCGGGCCGGAGCACCTCGTCGACGGTGCCGCGGGCGGCGACGCGGCGCTGGTCGAGCAGCACCAGGTCGTCGCAGTAGCGGGCGGCCAGGTTGAGGTCGTGGAGAACGACGATGGCCGTCGTCCCTAGCTTCCGCACCAGCGACAGGATCTCGTGCTGGTAGCGGATGTCGAGGTGGTTGGTCGGCTCGTCGAGCAGCAGGTGGGTCGCCTCCTGCGCCAGCGCCCTTGCGATGAGCACCCGTTGCCTCTCGCCCCCCGAGAGGGCGGCGAAGGAGCGCGGCCCGAGGTGGGTCCCGCCGACCCGCTCCAGGCACTCCGCGGCGATCGCCAGGTCGTGCTCGCCGGCCCTGGCGAAGGCGGACAGGTGCGGCGTACGTCCCAGCAGGACCATCTCGCCGGCGGTCAAGCTCGTGTCGGTGCCGGACTCCTGGACGACCACCGCCAGGCGCCGGGCGACCTGCCTGGCGGGGAGCCTGGCGAGGTCGTCGCCGTCGATCTCGACGGTGCCCGTGCCCCGGAGAGCGCCGTAGAGCAGCCGGAGCAGGGTCGTCTTGCCGCTCCCGTTCGGGCCGATCAGGCCCAGCACCCGGCCCTCGTGGGAGGCGACGTCGACGTCCTCGAGGATCGTCGTGGTGCCGTACGTCCAGGACAGGCCCGCTGCCTCGATCACCGGCCGAACCTGTCGATGATCCGCTCCAGGCCGTCGACGGAGAGGGCGGAGGGCGGCTCGGTGAAGTTGAACAGCTGCGCCATCACGTCGCCGTTCCTGACCGCGGTGAGGTCCTCGGCGCCGGCGAGCTGGGCGATCGACTCCTCGACCTTGGCAGGGTCGCCGGCGTTGTGGAGCAGGATGATCACGTCGGGGTCGCGCTCGAGAAGATCCTCGGTCGAGACCTCGAAGACGCGCTCGTCGACGTCGGCGAAGACGTCCTCGAACCCGGCCGCCTCCAGCTGCGGGTGGGCCATCGACCTGGTGCCGTAGGCGTAGGTCACGCCGCCGCCGACGGTGGGGTAGAGCACTGCCGCCGTACGTCCCTCGCCGACCTTCTTCGTTTCCAGCTCCGTCACGCGTTTGCGCAGGTCAGCGACAGCATGGGCGGCTTCGTCCTCGCGGTCGAAGACCTTCCCGTAGGTCTCCAGCTGGCTGTAGATGTCGTCGAAACCGGGGTCGTCGACGCCCTCGGGGCACATCGCCGGCTCCTCGAGGAGGTCGATGTCGACGGCGTCGAGGGTGTCGCGGGAGAGGTTGTCGACTTCGCCGAGGACCAGGTCGGGCTGCTCGGCGATCACGATCTCCTTGGAGATCTGCAGGTGGCCGCTGGTGTCCATCTCGTCGGTGAGCAGCGGGATGTCGTCGAGCCCGGCCTGGGTCTCGGCGTCGTAGTAGTCGGCGGGATACTCACCGGCCCTGGCCACGACCCGGTCCATCACGCCGAGCGCGTGCAGGTAGGGCACCGCCGAGCTCTTCAGCATCACGACGCGCTCCGGCGGAGCGTCGAAGGTGACCTCGGCGCCGCAGTTCTCGATGGTGACCGGGAAGCCGGCGGTTGCGGGCTCGTCGCCGGCGGCGTCGGCGCCGCAGGCGGTCGTCGTGGCCAGCACGAGGGTGGCGGTGGCGAGCATGGGGCGGATCACTTCGGCTCCTTGATGGTCAGACGTCGCGCGCCGAGAAGCGCCGGATGAGGACGATGAGGAACGGGGCGCCCAGGAGCGCGGTGACGATCCCGATCGGGATCTCCTGGGGCTGGAGGAGCACACGGGCGAGCACGTCGGCCCAGACCAGCAGGATCGCGCCCATGAGGGCGGCGGCCGGGATCGCCACGGAGTGGGCGGAGCCGACGGCACGCCGGGCCAGGTGGGGCACGACCAGGCCGACGAACCCGATGCTGCCGGCGGCCGAGACGACCACGCCCACGGTCAGTGCCACGAGGACCAGCAGCAGGGTGCGGAAGCGGTCGGGGGAGACGCCGAGGGTGTGGGCGGTCTCATCGCCGATCGCGAGGGCGTCGAGACCACGACCGGACAGGGTCAGCAGGGCGATGGTGGCGAGCACGGCGACGGCCACGACGGCCAGCAGGCCGTTCCACTGGGCCAGGCCGAGCGATCCGAGCAGCCAGAACATCACCGACCGCGCGCCCTCGGCCGATCCCGAGGCGAAGATCAGGAAGCTGGTCAGGCCGTAGAGGAGGTAGCCGACGGCGACGCCGGAGAGGAGCAGCCGCAGCGACGTGACCCGACCGCCGCTGCGGGCGAGCGCGAACACCAGGAACGACGCCGCGAGGGCGCCGAGGAAGGCCGAGCCGGGCAGGGCGTACGCCCCGAGGCCGGTGCCCGCGCCGAAGAGGATCGCCGCCGCGGCGCCGCTGGAGGCGCCGGAGTTGATCCCGAGCAGGTAGGGGTCGGCGAGCATGTTGCGGACCATCGCCTGCAGTGCCATGCCGGTGACGGCCAGGCCCGCTCCAACCAGGGCGCCGAGGAGCACGCGGGGGAGGCGTACCTTCCACACGATCGCCTCTTCGGTGGCCTTCCAGCCGGCCTCGGGCAGGCCGAGCAGGTGGTGGCCGAGGATCTGGGCGATCGTCCCGGGGGTGACGTACGCAGCGCCCAGCCCGACTGCCACGACGACCGTCAAGGCGGTGGCCGCGAGGAGGCCCAGGAGCCAGATGGCGGCGCGCCGGCGGCGGCGACGTACGCCGAGAGGGTCGTGCACGTGGGGGCCTTCCGAGACTGCTTCGGGACTATTGCGAAGAACTTGCAATAACCTAGCAGAGGCCCGCTTCGGCCAGAGGTGAGGGTTCTTTCGCGGGCCGTTGGCCGGTTCTGGGAAGATATGCGCATGACCTCGTCCCTTCCGCAGTCAGCTGACGTGCTCGTCGTGGGGGCAGGGCCCGCGGGCTCGGCCGCGGCGGCCTGGCTGGCGCGCGCCGGGGTCGATGTCCTGTTGACCGACGCGGCCGTCTTCCCGCGTGACAAGACCTGCGGTGACGGGCTGACTCCGCGCGCGACCCACGAGCTGGTCCGGCTCGGGCTGGAGGACTGGCTGCGTGCGCACCCGGTCTCGAAGGGCCTGCGGGCGCACGGCTTCGGGCAGACGCTGCACCTGCCGTGGCCCGGCGGAACCTTGCCGTCGTGGGGTTCGGCGGTGCCGCGGACCGAGCTCGACGATCACCTGCGCACGGTGGCGATCAAGTCTGGCGCGACGGCGGTCGACGGTGTGCGCGCGGTCGACGTGCGATGGGACGGCGAGCGGATCGCCGCGGTTGTCTTCGAGGGTGGTCACGAGGTCGCGTGCCGGTCGGTCGTGGTCGCCGACGGCGTACGCTCGCCGCTCGGCAAGGTGCTGGGCCGGGAGTGGCACCGCGACACCGTCTACGGCGTCGCCGGGCGGGCCTACATCGCCTCCGACCAGGCCGACGACGAATGGATCTCCTCCCACCTCGAGCTGCGCGACGAGTCTGGTGAGGCGCTGCCGGGATACGGCTGGATCTTCCCGCTCGGATCGGGCGAGGTGAACATCGGCGCGGGTGCGCTGGCCACCTCGAAGCGGCCCGCAGACGTCGCGATCAAGCCGCTGATGAGGCACTACACGGAGCAGTGTCGCGACCAGTTCGGGCTCACCGGCGAGCTGCGAGCGGAGAAGTCCGCGCTGCTGCCGATGGGCGGTGCCGTCTCCGGGGTCGCCGGCGCCAACTGGGCGCTGATCGGCGACGCCGCCGGCTGCGTGAACCCGCTCAACGGCGAAGGGATCGACTACGGCCTGGAGACCGGACGGATGGTCGCCGACGCGCTGATCGCGGGCGAGAATCTGGCCACCGCCTGGCCGGCGACCCTGCGTGAGCACTACGGCGAGGCGTTCTCCATCGCCCGCCGTCTGGCCGGGATCGCGACCCGTCCGCGCCTGGTATCCACCCTCGGGCCTGCGGGAATGCGCTCCGACTGGCTGATGACGCTGGCCCTGCGGTGGATGGGCAACCTGGTCACCGACGACGACCGCGACCGTGCCGCCAAGGTGTGGCGCTGGGCCGGTCGCCGCTCGCTGGCCCTCGACTCCCGACCCCCGTTCAGCTGATGGCGACGCGGAATCGGGGCCGCAGCGGGCGGCGACGCAAGCTTCCGAAGGTGCAGCGGGTGGGGGCGTACGCCGTCATCATCCGGGCCGGTGCGGCCGCTGAGCCGGAGATCCTGCTCAGCCGGCTCTCGGAGAAGGTCACGCCGGAGGAGCGATGGACGCTGCCCGGCGGCGGGATCGACCACGGCGAGGACCCGCGCGACGCGGTCGTGCGCGAGGTCTACGAGGAGGCCGGCGTGCCGGTCGAGATCGGCGTCGAGGCACGGGTCTACTCCGTCCATCAGGCCAAGGCCTGGCGGCTTGGCCGTCGGGTCAACGCCCACGCGATCCGGATCGTCTACGACGGCTGGGTGCCCCACGACGCTCCGGAACCGCAGACGATGGAGGTCGACGGATCCACCGCGGAGGCGGCCTGGCTGCCCCTGGCCGCGGTGACGAGCGGCGAGATCCCGACGTCTCCGCTGGTCACCGACGCCCTCGAGGTGCACAAGCCGTCCCGGATGCAGCGGCTGGCTGCGTACGCCTTCATCACCCGCCCCTCCGACGACGCGATCCTGCTCACCCGGATCTCGCCGCTCGGCTACCACGCGGGCACGTGGACGCTGCCCGGTGGCGGGGTCGACTTCGGCGAGCAGCCGCGCGAGGCGCTGGTGCGCGAGGTGGTCGAGGAGTGCGGGCTCACCTGCGAGGTCGGCGCGCTGCTCGACGTGCACGACGTGAACATCACCGGCACCGCCCCCAGCGGTCGTCACGAGGAGTTCCACGGCGTCCACCTGATCTTCGCCGCGACTGTCGCCGACGGCGAGGATCCGCGGGTGGTCGAGCAGAACGGCACGACGGACGACGTCCGCTGGGTGACCCGCGCCGACCTGGAGACCCTCCCCCTCCTAGACGTGGTGCAAGCAGCCCTAGCCGCCGAAGCGTCGAAATCTGGCGCCGAGTAGTCGAAGTCTGGCGCCGAGACGTCGATTTCTGACGGCGAAAGGTCACTTGTTGCCGCCGATGTGGCGTACGGAAAATCGACTTGTCGACGGCATAAATCGACATCTCGACGCCGAGGACTGACTCTTCGACGCCAAGAACTGACGTCTCGGCGTCAGATTCTGACTTCTCGCGGGTTAGTCGAGGGCGGCCTGGGTGCCTACGTTCTGTTCTTCGGCTGCGGCCAGGATGAACCTGGCGGCGGCTGCGTCTTGGGCACCTACGCCTACGGAGAGGTAGGTGACGGTGTCGGCCGCGGCGTGGGTCACGGAGGATGCGCCGGTGAGTAGGGAGCCGAGGTCGGTGATCCGGTCCGCGGCGACCAAGCCGGAGGCTATGGCCTCGACGAGGGGGCCGGAGTCGGTCAGCGCCGAGGGGCGGTAGTCGACCACGACCGTGGAGCGCGACAGCAGCGACGGCGGCAGCTCGACGCGGTCGGGGGCGAAGGAGCCGACGCTGGCGACGGTGGTGCCGTCGGTGACCCAGGCGTCCTCGATCACCGGGGTGAGGGACGAGGTGCAGAGGACGACGATGTCGGCGCGGCGTACCGCTTGGGGAAGGTCGTGGGCGGCGCGAGCGCCGTGATGGAGGGCGATCTCTTCGGCCGCGGCGGTATCGCGGCCGAAGATCCAGAACTCGGCGTCTGGGTGGGTCACGTCGAAGGCGTCGAGGTGGGCCCGGGCCTGGGCGCCGGTGCCGACGACGAGGACATTCTCGGCGTCGGGGGCGACCTGCTGCATGGCGAGGGTGGTCGCGGCCGAGGTGCGCAGGCCGGTGACGCTGTCGCCGTTGATGATCGCGCGCGGTGCACCGGTGTCGGCGTCGAGGACCGTGATGACCGAGTGCACGGCACCCAGCCCGCGGGCGGCGTTGGCAGGGTTGACGCTGCCGAACTTGCTCACCGCTGGGGCGTCGGGGGCGATCCGGGAGGAGTAGCAGAACGAGACCGATTCGTCCGGTCCCGGGACAAGCAGCCGGGGAGGCTGGACGGCCTCCCCGGCTCCCAGTCGGGTGAACGCCTCGCGCTGGGACTCCAGCGCGAGGCGGGGCGTGAAGATGCTGCGTACGTCTGTGGCGGAGAGGATCCTGACGGTCACCCCGCCACCGTAGACGGTCAGACGGAGGCCTTCTCCGGGGTCTCCTCGAGCGCCACGTCCTTGGTCTCCTTGCCGATGACCAGCGAGATCAGGGTGATCACGGCCATCACGGAGAGGTAGACGCCGACCAGGACCGGCGAGCCGTCGGCCTGCTTCCACAGCGCGACCGCGATGAACGGTGCGACCGCGGCGCCGAGGATCGAGGCGACGTTGTAGGAGATGCCGGAGCCGGTGTAGCGCACGCTGGTCGGGAAAAGCTCCGGCAGCAGCGCACCCATCGGGCCGAAGGTGAGGCCCATCAGGGAGAAGCCGAGAACCAGCCAGAGGAGTACGCCGACGGTGCCGGCGTTGACCAGCGGCGCCCAGGCCAGGCCGAAGACGATGATCCCGAGGGTGACCGCGATCAGCAGCCGGCGCCGGCCGAAGCGCTCGGCCAGCGGCCCGGAGACCATGGTGAAGATGCCGAAGAAGATCACGCCGAAGATCAGCATCAGCACGAAGGTCGTGTAACCGTAGCCCAGGCCGGGCACCGGGAGGTCTGTGGCGGCGGTGCCGAACGACAGCGAGAACGCGGTCATCAGGTAGAAGAGCACGTACGTCGCCAGCATGAAGAAGGTGCCGAGGACCAGCTGCTTGCCCTGGTTGCGCACGACCGAGGCGAGCGGGACCTTGCGGACCAGTCCGGCGTCCTGGCTCTTGGTGAACACGTCGCTCTCGACCAGGCGCAGCCGGACCCACAGGCCGACGATGACCATCACCGCGGAGAAGAGGAACGGCACCCGCCAGCCCCACTCCAGGAACGCCTCGGACGGCCTGGTCGGGTCGGCGCCCTCAGCGGAGAGCAGCGCCGCGATGGCCAGGAAGAGGCCGTTGGCGAGGATGAAGCCCAGCGGCGCGCCGAGCTGCGGGAACGTACCGTAGATCGCGCGCTTGCCCTCGGGGGCGTTCTCGGTCGCGACCAGGGCCGCACCGCTCCACTCGCCGCCGAGCGCGAAGCCCTGGGCCAGGCGCATCAGCACGAGCAGCGCGGTGGCGACCCAGCCGACGGTCTCGTACGTCGGGAGTGCACCGATCAGGAAGGTCGCGATGCCCATCGTGAGCAGCGAGATGACCAGCGTCGTCTTGCGGCCGAGCCGGTCGCCGAGGTGGCCGAAGAAGATCGCGCCGATCGGGCGGGCGACCATCGCGGCGCCGAAGACCGCGAAACTCGCCAGGAGCGCGGTGGTCGGGTCGCCGGCCGGGAAGAAGAGGGCGGGGAAGACGAGGACGGCTGCGGTCGCGTACGCGTAGAAGTCGTAGAACTCGATCGTCGTCCCGACGAGACTGGCGACGAGCACGCGCGAGCGCGGGTTGGCCGGTGCGGGGGTGGCGGACATGGTCTCTCTCCGAGGTCTGGAAGTGCCCGCGCTCTCGCGGGCGGTCCCATTATATGAGAGTCGAATATCGCTCACTGAGACGGGTTCGGGTTGTGGTCGTCGACGGTGGGCGCTGACCGGTGACCGCGCCGAGGTCTGTGACAATGTGCGGGTGAATGCGACTGCCTCGGATCTGGCGAATGAGCTGCGCAACCAGGGGATCAGCCGGGTCGACGACTCGCCGCTGGCCCGGGCGCTCTACTCCAGCGACGCGAGCCTCTACCGGGTCGTGCCCTCCGTCGTCGTACGGCCGCAGTCCCGCGATGAGCTGCTCGCGGTGCACGCGGTGTCCCGTTCGACCGGGGCGCCGGTGACGATGCGAGGTGCGGGCACCTCGATCGCCGGCAACGCCGTCGGGTCCGGGATCGTCGTGGACACGCGCGACCTGCGGACCATCCACGAGATCGACCCGGAGGCGCGGACCGCGCGGATCGACCCGGGCGTCGTGCACGCCGACCTGCAGCGGGTAGCGGCTCCGCACGGGCTGCGGTTCGGGCCCGACCCGTCGACCCACACCCGCTGCACCATCGGCGGGATGATCGGCAACAACGCCTGCGGCAACCGGGCGTTGGGCTACGGCCGCACAGTCGACAACATCGAGGCGCTGACCGTGCTCTTCGGCAACGGCGAGCAGGCGATCTATGCAGATGGCGTCTCGACCGGGGAGACCGCCGAGCGCCTCCAGGCGCTCGTCGGCGCCAACCTCGGTCACGTGCGGACCGAGTTCGGCCGGTTCGGGCGCCAGGTCTCGGGCTACTCGCTCGAGCACCTGCTGCCCGAGAAGGGCGGTCGGGTCGACCGGTTCCTGGCCGGCACCGAGGGCACCCTGGCGACGATCCTGGAGACGACCGTGCGGCTCGTCGAGGACTCGCCCGGGCGGCTGCTGCTGGTGCTCGGCTATCCGACGATGGCGGAGGCCGCCGACGCGGTGCCTGCGCTCCTGCAGGTGGCGCCGGGGCGGCTGATCGCGTGCGAGGGGATGGACGCGCGGATCGCCGACCTGGTGCGCGCCAAGGGCCGCCCGGTGCCGGATCTGCCCAAGGGCGCTGGCTGGCTGATGGTCGAGGTCGCCGGAGAGGACGCTCCTGACCTGGTTAAACGTATCGCCGCGGAGTCGGGTGCGCTCGAGTCGCGGGTGGTCATCGATCCCCTCGAGGCGGCCGCGCTGTGGCGGATCCGCGAGGACGGTGCCGGGCTGGCCGGGGTCTCGCTGCCCACGCCGGCCCACTCCGGCTGGGAGGACGCCGCGGTCCCGCCGGAGCACCTCGGTGCCTGGCTGCGCGACTTCGAGGGAATCTTGGAGTCTTTCGGCCTGCGCGGCTACCCCTACGGCCACTTCGGCGACGGCTGCATCCACTGCCGCATCGACTTCCCGTTCGCGCCGGACGCGCCGGAGTCGGCCCAGGTGTTCCGGGAGTTCATGACCGCGTGCGCGACGCAGCTGGTGACCTACGGCGGCTCGCTGTCGGGCGAGCACGGTGACGGGCGGGTGCGCTCGGAGCTGTTGCCCATCATGTACGACTCGACCTCCATCGATCTCTTCGAGCAGGTCAAGGACATCTGTGACCCCTCGGAGCTGCTCAACCCGGGCAATATCGTGCGGCCCGCGTCGATCACCGACGACCTGCGTCCGGTGCGACCCCGCGCCCTTCCCCGGACGGGCCTGCGGCTGATCCACGACTCCGGTGACCTGGGTGCTGCTGTCCACCGCTGCACCGGCGTCGGCAAGTGCGTGGCCCCCAAGACCGCCGGAGTGATGTGCCCCTCCTACCTCGCGACCCGCGAGGAGAAGGACGCGACCCGTGGACGCGCGCGGGTGCTCCAGGAGGCGCTCGACGGGTCGCTCGTCGGTGGCCTCGGCGACCCCGCGGTGAGCGAGGCGCTCGACCTGTGCCTGGCCTGCAAGGGGTGTGCCTCCGACTGCCCCACGGGCATCGACATGGCGACGTACAAGTCCGAGGCGCTCTACCAGAAGCACGACGTCCTCGGGGAGCGGCGGCCGCGCTCGCACGCTCTTCTCGGGCAGCTGCCGAAGTGGGCGCGGCTCGCGGCGCCGTTCACCGGCATGGCCAACGCGTCGCTGAAGATCTCGCCGCTCGCCAAGATCGCCAAGAAGACCGCCGGCATCGACCAGCGGCGCTCGATCCCCGCGTTCGCGCCGAAGACGCTGAAGCGGTCGGCGCCGACCGCGAAGCTCCCCGAGACCCCGGACGTGTGGATCTGGGCCGACTCCTTCACCGACCACTTCTTCGCCCAGTCCGGCCACGGCGCGATCGCGTGGCTCGAGTCGCAGGGCCTGACCGTCCGCGTGATCGGCGAGAAGGCCTGCTGCGGGCTCACCTGGATCACGACCGGCCAGCTCGACGACGCGCGGAAGATCATGGAGAAGACCGTGCGTACGCTCGCCCCCTATGTCGCCTCCGGCGTCCCCGTCGTCGGCCTGGAGCCGTCGTGCACCGCGACGCTGCGGTCGGACTCGGTGGAGCTCTCGGCGCTGCCCGAGGCCGAGGTCGTACGTGACGGGATGCTCACCTTCGCCGAGCTGGTGAAGCGGCTGGTGGGCGAGGGCCGGGCGACGCTGCCCGACCTGACCGGCGTCGAGGTCGTCGCCCAGCCGCACTGTCACCAGCACGCCGTCCTGGGCTGGGTCGACGACGAGGCGCTGCTGACCCAGGCCGGCGCGAAGGTCACCCGGGTCTCCGGCTGCTGCGGCCTGGCCGGCAACTTCGGGGTCGAGGAGGGGCATTACGAGGTGTCGGTCGCGGTCGCGGAGACCCACCTGCTCCCGGCTGTCCGGTCCCACCCCGACGCCGTCATCCTGGCCGACGGGATGTCGTGCCGCGTCCAGCTCGACGACCTCGCCTCGGTCCCCACGATGCACCTCGCGGAGCTCTTCGCCTCACGCGTCTGAAGGTGGTCGGCCCGGCTGGATCAGCCCAGCCAGAGCAGCGCCACGGCGATGAGCATCAAGGCCGCGGTGAGCCCGTGGACCCCGAAGGCGCGCGCCTTGCTCCCTCGGTTGCCGAGAATCACGAGCATGTCGCCGACCGGGATCATGGCCTCGACGAGGACCACCCAGGGGACGGCGTCGGGCTCGACGAAGATCAGCGGGATCAGGACGAGCCCGCTGGCGATGTCGCGTACGCCCTTGAGCTGCCACCAGGCGCGAGCCTCGGGGGCGGGTAGGACCGGCAGGCCGAAGCCGGCGGCGTTGGCCTCGTTCCTCAGTAGATACATCACGCCGACGTAGATGATCCCGAGGGCGACGATCCAGATCAGGACCATTCCGATGGTGTACAGCATCTGTAGCTCCCTGTGTTTTCGATGCCAGATTTTCTAGCAATGCTAGCGACGAGAGCGGCGGGTGTCTAGCGCTGCTAGATTTCTGTCCCGGGGACGTTCGGGCGCGACGGGCCTCGGCGATGGGCGTTGGGGTGTGGGCCGCGCCTAGACTGAAGCGGTGAACCCGCGTTACCGCCGAATGATCATTCCCGGCGCGCTGGTCGCGCTTCTGCTGGTGGTCGTCATTGCCGGGGTGCTGAGTTGAGCAGGGAGTCGGAGCCGCTGCTGCGGGCGCTGAACCGGATGCGGTCGGTGATCCTCGATCCCGAGCAGCTGGTCAAGGCGGTCGCGTCCGGCAAGCAGCGTGGCAGTGCACCGAAGTGGCGTCGCGCCGAGATCCGCTACGTCGACCTGAAGGCTGGCCGACACCTGCAGATCACGACGTACGACGCGACCCAGGCGTTCACCGCGAACCACCCGGTGGGCGACCCGACCGCGCTGGACGATCTGCTCGACGTACCGTTCGCCAACTGGGTCGTGACGACCGCGACCGAGCAGACCCAGATCCAGGCGAAGTCGCCGACGACGGCGCTGGTCTCGACCACGGAGCTGACCGCTCCGGTCGAGGTCGAACGCGGCCATGACCAGGCGAAAGAGCGACTGCTGCCGGAGTCCGACCCGGTCTTCCGGGTGCTCGGTCTCTCGGACAAGGACGGGAAGCTGAAGCCGTCGCGCCAGGCGAAGTACCGCCAGGTCGAGGAGTTCCTGCGCCAGCTCGACGCCGCCCTGACCGACGCGATGAAGTCCGGCAAGGTCCGCACGCCCACCGCCGAGGAGCCGCTGCGGATCATCGACCTGGGTGCTGGCAACGGCTACCTCACCTTCGCGGCCCAGCGCTACCTCACCGAGGTCCGCGAGCTGCCCGTCGTCGTCACCGGCGTCGACGTCAAAGAGCAGTCGCGCGAGCACAACTCGAAGATCGCTGACGAGCTGGGAGTGCACGCCGAGTTCGTGGCAGGGACGATCGAGGGCGTACAGCTCGACGAGAAGCCCGACGTGGTGCTCGCCCTGCACGCCTGCGACACGGCCACAGACGACGCCCTCGCTCGCGCGATCGAGTGGGAGGCGCCGCTGGTGCTGGCCGCGCCGTGCTGCCATCACGACATCGCCGCCCAGCTGCGCAAGGCCCCGACCCCGGCGCCCTACTCCATGCTCACCCGCCACGGCATCCTCCGCGAGCGCTTCGCCGACACGCTGACCGACGCCCTGCGCGCGAGCCTGCTGCGCCTGTCCGGCTACCGCGTCGAGGTCGTGCAGTTCGTGGAGAGCCAGCACACCCCGCGCAACACCATGCTCCGCGCGATCCGCACCGGCTCGCCGGTCAAGGGCGGCTCGGTGAAGAAGGAGTACGACGAGCTCGTGGCCGAGTGGGGCGTACGTCCGAAGCTCGGCGAGCTGCTCGCGGAGCGATGAGATCCGAGCGATGAAGGCGGTCGTCGCCGCGGGCGCACTCGGGCTGGTGCTGATCTCGGCCGTGCCCGCGAGCGCCGCCGGCGACGACGTGCTCTTCGCCTTCTCCGACCCGACGATCAGCGAGGCCAGCGCGCTGACGCCGCTCGGCAAGGGTCTGTACGCCACCACCAACGACTCCGGGGACAGCGGCCGCGTCTTCACCGTCGACTCGCGCGGTGACACGGTCGGGGTGACCCACTGGGCCGCCGACCCGGTCGACGTCGAAGGGCTCGCGCCCGCCGGCCGCAACCACGTCTGGGTCGGCGACATCGGCGACAACAACAGCGTCTGGGACTCGATCAGGATCGCGAAGGTACGGGTCGGGCGCGGCGAGCGCACGGTCTCGCCGACCGTCTACGAGCTCGTCTACCCCGACGGGCCGCACAACGCCGAGTCTCTGCTGGCCCATCCCGACGGCCGCGTCTTCGTCGCCACGAAGGACTGGGGAGGCGGGCGGCTCTATACGGTTCCGAAGCACCTCGACCCCGACGGCCCCAACCGGTTGAAGGAGGTCGCCCCGGTCATCCCGATGGCCACCGACGGCGCCTTCTTCCCCGACGGCAAGCACCTGGTCGTACGCGGCTACTACTCCGCCACGATCTACTCCTGGCCCTCGATGGACCGGGTGGGCTCCTTCCGGACCCCCGACCAGGAGCAGGGCGAGGCCATCGGTGTCACTTCGAAGGGCGAGGTCGTCGTGACCAGCGAAGGCATCCGCGCCGAGGTGATCCGGGTCGACCCCGAGCTGGTCGGTGAGGTGCTCGGCGACGAGCCGTCCCCGACCGCCGACCCGACCGCCGATACAGCCCCGGACGAGGCCGAGCCGGCGAACGAGGGCGACGGTGGGGACGCGGGTGAGGACGACGGCGGTTCCGCCGGCCCGATCGCCCTGGTGGCGCTCGCAGTCGCGGCGTACTTCATCTTCCGCAAGCCAGAGGAGAGCCTCCTGATCGCCATCAACCGTGCGCGGGAGGCCATGCCGTTGTCGTTCCCTACGGGAGCTTGGACCTTGCTGCTCGCCTCGACC